>CAIWTC010000576.1 GCA_903915485.1 uncultured Ignavibacteriales bacterium
AAACACGAAGGTGGCAGTGGAATTAACACAGCATCAGCTAATGACCTCAGTTCAGGTAAAGTATTATTGACTCTCCCAGGCATGAATTATGCTCCATATATTGGAACTGCTACCGGAAAATTCTGGTGGGATAATGGATATAATCCTGCAAACATTGGAATCGACACAACCAAGCCTTTCGGTTTCAGTGCGACAAATCCATTCCCGGACGCTTTAGTAGTTGATGCAGCTGAGTTAGCATTAATTGTTTCAGCCGTAGCTTCATTTAATAGCACAATCAGCTCATTAGTTTCCAGTGAAGCTAACTTTGTACTTGTTGATGTAAATGCATCTATGAAAGCAATTCGCAATAGCGATATCGCAGGAACTGTATATGACGGTATCACATTCAGGTCAACATTCCTTACAGGCGGTCTTTTCAGTTTAGATGGAGTTCATCCTTCAAACCAAGGACATGCTGTTATCGGAAATGTCTTTATTTCAGCAATCAACGCTAAATTTGGAGCATCAATTCCGGCAATAAATGTTAGTACTGTTCCAACAGGATTGAACTACAGAAAAGTAATGCCTATTAAAGGTGATTACAACTTCTTTGAGTTCGCTCCTCACACCTTTGACAATCTATTATTTTAATAGATTTTAAAGTAAATTAATTATAAATTGCAGGATGGATTTTCCATTCTGCAATTTTTTTTTGGAGTAAAACATGAGATTTTATCTAATATCAATATTTACATTATACACAGCTGCAACTTCCTTTACAGGGTGCACAAACATTGAGACGCAGAGAGCTAATAACTCTTCTAAGGATTCTGTTCTTGTCTTTGAAAAACCAAAACCTTCAGCAGATACTTCCAATCAAATCCTTGAAATCCGTACTGTCCTCGAAAAAAACAACCTCGAAAAATCCTTAAGTACGAAACCACTGCGCTTCAGTGTACAAATTGGTGCATTTTCAACACTTGAGAAAGCAGACTTTTTTGCATCTCAAGCATTGAAGAAAATAGGTCAACAATTTTCAGTAACTTTCAACTCTTCTGTAAACCTTTTTGTTGTTCAATTGATACCCTCCTTAAGCCAAAAACCTGATGCGGAAGCGCTGAAAACAGAACTTTGGAAAATTAAAGAATACAAAGATGCCTGGATTGTGTTAGTTGACGACTAAAAGCACGCAAAATGTGATATAACGCATACAGAAATGGAACTATATTTAGGTATATTAGATTCTATAGTTACTAAGAACAAAATATAAAAAGATAATTAATGCCCATTTTAGACATGTCTACTGTTCAGATGTTGAAAACCATGCACGGTTTCCTTAGGGAAGTTGATTCGGTTTTGGCGACTGACTACATCACATACTTTCAACTGAGCGCTTATTAAATTTACGCAAATCCATGCGTTTACATAAATCATAAAGTCCTGAAAACAAGCCGTTGACATCGCGCTCTTTGACCATTTCCTCAAACGCCGCTTCACCCGCACCTATCAACGCGCCTAAACCATAAATAATCTGCCCGAGAGCATTAACGGT
>CAIWTC010000577.1 GCA_903915485.1 uncultured Ignavibacteriales bacterium
AGGAGTATTGCTGGCTTTAAGCCACCAGTCATACCCAGAGAACGAAAGAGATTTCCCATATCGTAAAGTTTTAATAAATGCGGAAGATATATTATATAATTCAGCAGGCAGTAATGCCAAACCATCCGCTGAGGGTGCAGATATTCCGTTCGGCAAAAGAAATGCAGCAATCTCAATCGCATATATATCACCATCTCCCGTAGTTATATCGCATAACCATGATGAATCAGCCTTAATTGAAGTGAGTGGGAAATTAAATGTCGGCTTTGTCCACCACCCTGCCCCTTCCACATAGATATATACTGCAACTTTATAATTCAATGGATTAATATTATGCACTTTACCTGCTAAATCAGCGGTTGAACCGAATTTCGGTATGGAGATAAACTCAATTGAAGCAGTTCCCTCACCAGTTAAATCACTGGTTTGAGAGTAAGAGTAACTTCCAAAACAAGCACTGATAAAAACTATATATACTAATATTTTTTGCACGGCTATTTTACTAATATCATCTTTTTAGAATTTTGATATTTTTGTTTTCCATCAGTAGAAGAAGCATCTATTCTATAGAAATATATTCCCGAAGTTAATTCGGCACCGTTAAACTTTATTTCGCCATAACCTGCAGGGACGCTTCCATGGATGAATTCTTTTACAACCTCGCCCAATAAATTAAATACTTCTATTTTAATTTTACTTTCAAATGGCAACGCATATGTTATCGTAGTTGCAGGATTAAACGGATTTGGGAAATTTTGTCCAAGGGAATATTCTTTCGGCTTGGCATTTAGATCTGTAACTCCAGTGCCTGTAGATTTATTTATCTGAATATAGTTCAAGCTGAATAACCAATTCTTTTTCTCTGAGCTTACATCAGTATCAATTTCAAATCGTAAAATATGCTTGCCTGCTTTTAAAGAAACATTTGCAACTTTGATAGCTTTCCAAATCTGAAAACCACCTGTACTTAGTACTGATTGTTTCCCGCTTACATCGACATTATCAATCAGAATACGAAAATAACCAAAACCGGGGACAGTTGCCACATATGGAATAATATCGTAATTACCATCAACCGCAGTTTGAATTGTGTATTCAAGCCACTCTCCGGACACCATCCAATAAACATCGTACGCGTTGTCACTGGCCCCCTCTAAGTCTACTCCTTCTGTAGGCCTGTAAACAAGCCCTATATTATTTGCATCAACATCGTGATATGCAACTCCTTCTCCACCTTTATCATAATTCTCAGCTTGAAGTGTTCCCGGAATATTAAATGGAGTTCCCGAATATGGCGTACCATTTCCATTAACAATTATTTGAACACTATCCTTCGTCGAAATCATTAATTGATTTGTTACTGTGAGAAAAGCCTTATAGGTACCTGCGATTGTATAAATGTGAACTGTGTCCATTGATACAGAAGTTCCTCCATCACCAAAAACCCAGCTATATGTCAGAGGGGAACTATTTTTATCAAAACTTTGCTTCCCTGAAAAATTAACAGTCAATGGAATCTTGCCGCTAGTTTTATCTGCAGTTAATATTGCTACAGGTGCATTATCAATAGAACTTGAAGTATTAATTGAACGCATCACTCTTGGCGGCACTCTCATTGAATACCCATCCGAATAGTGTACCGTTATAGAGTCAGAGGAAGCATTGTATCCAACATAAGTTTTAGCGCCTAAACTATTCTTAAAAACTGAGTATGTAGGAATATCGGCAGTGACAGAAATATCCAAGCGTCCCATCTTCTTTAGATTGCTCAACCAATGATATGTGTGTGCCTTTGACTCTCCATCTTCAGGCGTGTATGTTGAATTTGAAAGAAACAAAGAAAGTGCCGTACCAGGGTCAACAAAAGCCAGATATTCCCATAGAATATCCTTCCATATAGCTGCAGTGCCGTTTAATTCACTGATAGTTTCATTGTAATTAATCTGCACATAATCAGGATGTCGCCCTAAATACATTGAACCACCATTAATTGGAAGCATATTTATTCCATGAATATAATCTGCATTTGCACCAAACCATGTTGAATGAACTCCTTTTCCTCCCCATACCATTCCAAGGGCTTTATACGCGTATGTGGAGGGGAATACAGAATCATCAATATCGAACCAATATTGCTCAATGGCAGTCCGTTGCGTTGCATACAAATAAATTCCTAAATCCCTAATTTCTCTTTGATGGGTTGCTGTACCCCATAAAGTTACTGCAGTAGCAAAGTTCATTGACTCCGAACTTGACTCTTCATTGTTGCCGTCACCAAAATCACCATGCCCTGCTTCCCAAGAGTGTCCTGCATACGCATCAAAAGCCCGCAAGAAAGGAAACCTTACATCAGTTCGGTCCCAATTATTTGCATCCTTAATAAGCAGTTCGACCATCCCTCCCCAATTTTCCTTGGCTGCCCAAACAGAATCGTACTGAGCAATTATCGCCGCAACCATAATCGCATAACCAGCATGGAAATTATGGTCGTTTAATTGATTATCAGCTCCAAACTCTGACGGATATCCTGTCAGAGTCCTCCATGTAGAATTGTATACATATGTTTCAACTCCACCCGCTGTGAACCATGCCTCGAGCCTTGACTTTATCGCGCTGAGAAAATAGTCTCGCACTGAAGTAGCGCCAAGTTGGTCTGCAATATTTACAAGATGAGCAAACCGTGCGGTTAACTTAGCATTCCAATATGTCCCGCCTGAATCACCCCCGGACGGAAGTTTTTGAGCAGCGACTGAATTTACCATTGCAAGTAATTCAGTGCGGTTGTAATCACCTTGGTCAGGTAAGGCAGGCAAGACGCCTTCAAATGTAAGATTAGTAGAGAATTGATTTCCGTCAAATACTTTCATTTTACCCGCAACTGTGTTGTATTCGTAATTGGTAAATGATGCAGCCGTGTTCAGCCATTGATGCCTATACAATGCTGTTAATGTCTGATTGAGATTTCCGTTTTTGGATTCTTTTAATTCTGTTGAATAAGAAAAGGTTGTCGTAAGTTTAGCAGTTACATCATCATATAACCACGCAACACTACTACCTATGACAAACGCATAAGCATGTTTGCGGAATAATTCTAATGTAACAGTTGAATTATCCGGAAGTAGAGCAATTGAAAAATAGTCTTTACCATTCAATGAAGATTGAAGAGTTGAAGTTCCTGTCCATTGCGAACTATCAGGGGCGAAGATACCATAATGTCTGCCTTCAACAGTAATTCCAAGAACTCCGTTTACATTAGACCAAATCGTTGGTGCTGTGCTGCAAGTTATACTTGCACTGCCGCCTGAGATTGTAAAGAATGCAAAAGGCAGTCCATGACCCAGAGTAGCTTTCATTTTATGTGTGCCGTCATCCCATAGTGCTGAAACGGTCCAATCTCCATAATTATCAGTTGAAGTTTTCGATGCAGCTAAACCTGTAACACCCACAGTCAACTGCTGAGAAAAGGGGAATAAATAATCTTGCGCAGAATAAACAGGAGTTGTAGTATAACCTAATTGAAGGCCATTACTTTTTGCTTTGTAATATAATGGATGAGCATAAATATTGTTTGAGTAAGCATCACCGTAAAAGGGAAAAATCAAACTGCTCCAAAAATCATTTGTTTGGGGAGGTAATTGAAATGTCGAAGAAACTTTTGGAGAGATATTACTCCCGGAAGAATTTTGAAGACCAACAGTACCTGATGGTAATACTGTACTGTAACTTCCCTTTCCTACACTGACAGTTTGTGCACACAAATGACTATTAATGAACAAAAATAAAACGAATACTGCTGTACTATAGCTAGATTTTTTCATACCAGAACCTGTCTTCCATAAAACACTAAAATAAATAATAGCCCACTCCCAATAAATCTGATTTGTTTATCCACTATCCCCAGCGATAATATTTGTCATAAATATTATTTCAGCTAAATAATATAATCATAAAAACATTTTAATCTTAGCTATACTAAGTAAGCCCAAATAATGCAATGCGGGGCACTATGCCCCGCATTGTTAAGATTAATTACATGATTTTATAAAGCAATCTCTTACTTGAGTAAAATCATTTTCTTCATGCTTTGATAGTTTTGTTTACCATCAACTGAAGATGCACTTATTGTATAGAAGTATACACCAGATGACAACTTAGAAGCATCGAAGCGAATCTCCTGATTTCCTACAGAAACAGTTCCATTTACTAATTGTGCAACCATTTCACCAACCAAGTTGTAAACAGCAAGTTTAACATTACTTGTGAATGGAACGCTATACGAGATAGTCGTTGATGGATTGAACGGATTAGGATAGTTCTGATCTAATGAGAAGTTTTTCGGTGCTGACTTCTCTTCTTTTACTGCAGTTGGAGCTGCTCCAAAACGCATATCATCAAAATAATAAGTTTTCTCACCGGCGGTTGCGCCTGTAACTCCAAAGTTGAAGAATATTGAAGCCTTATTATAATTATATGAAAGATTAATTGCTGCAGTACCTGTTGCCTGATTAGCGAAATCAAAAGTCAAAGTTTCCCAAGCATTTGCAACAGTTGATGTTGCTTCTGTTTCAACACATTTAGTTGGGTCTGAGAAATCTTCAACTTTAATTCTAACTTTAATTCCTGCATCAGGTGACCATACACGGACATTCATTCTTTTTTCAGTAGGAGTGAATGGAATGCTGCTTCTGAATCCGGTCTGAATAGAACCTTTCAATGCAGTAACTGTAGTACCAGCCCAGAGTTCCGCTGTTGCAGATTTAATAACTTTTGCAACTTTGTTTGCAGAATTAGTAGGGTCAACAACGATAGTTGAATTATCAGCACCGCCGAAACCTACTAGGCCATAATTCACATAAGCAAGTTCGAAAGTTACAGGCAAATTCATCTGAGTAGTATCAGGAGGAGGAGGTGGTGCTGATGTTAATTTAACATCATCAAACAAGTAAGTGAAATTAGCGGAACCATCGCCTGCTGTTCCCAGGTCGAAGATAAACACTAAGTGCTGATATTGTTTTGTTGCATCGATAGCACTATAATCGAATGTTAATTCTTCCCATGCATTTGCTACTGTTCCTATTGCGCTTGATTCAAAGCTAATAGCTGAATTTGTTGCATTTTCAACTTTCAGTAAAAGTTTGGAACCAACTTTTGGCATATACACTTTTACTTTGAATGTTTTGTTGGTGGAAAAATCAATAGGAGCATCAAGATTAATCCAAGAACCTGCCCAAATCTGTCCTGCATTCTTTACCATCTTTCCAACATTAGCACTTGTATTAATTCCGCTGATTTGAGGATTTGCAACTTTTGTTGCTGCACCGCCATCAAAGTCAGTAAAAGTATATGAAAGTGTTGCTGATTCGAAATCAAGCGGAAGCACCGGTCCGGTTGGAGGAGGAGGTGCTGATGCAAACTTCATATCATCAAAGTAATATGTTTTTTCGCCTGCTGTTGCACCTGTAACACCAAAGTTAAAAAAGATTGATGCTTTATTATAGCTATTTGCCAGGTTCAACGCTGCAGTTCCCGTAGCCTGATTTGCGAAATCAAAAGTTAGATTTTCCCAAGCATTAGCAACAGTCGTAGCAGCTTCTGTTTCTACAGTAATACCGGCATTGAGATAATCTTCAACTTTCAAGCGAACTTTAATTCCCGCATCAGGAGAATATACACGAACTGTCATTTTTGTATTAGTTGCAGTGAAAGGAATTTTTGTTGCAAAACCAGTTGCAACTGCTCCATTCATAGCTGTAACTGTCGTGCCTGCCCATGATTCTGCTGTAGCTGTTTTTATAACTTTTGCAACTTTATTAGTTCCAAGCACAGGGTCAGCAGCAATGCTTGAACCTTCAGCTCCGCCGAATCCAACTAATCCGTAATTAACGGTAGCTAAATCAAAGGTAACCGGTAAGTCCATTTGGGTTAACTGCGGTGGTGTAGCTGAAGCAAATTTCATATCATCAAAATAATATGTTTTTTCGCCTGCCGTTGCACCGGTAACACCAAAGTTAAAAAAGATTGATGCTTTGTTATAGTTAAAACCTAAATTCAAAGCTGCAGTTCCGGTTGCCTGTACACTGAAATCAAAAGTCAATGTTTCCCAGGTATTTGCAACAGTTGTTGTAGCTTCAGTCTCTACAGACTTTGTCGCATCAAGATAATCTTCAACCTTCACGCGAACTTTAATTCCCGCATCTGGTGAATATACTCTAACTGTCATTTTTGCTTCAGTAGCAGTGAAAGGAATTTTGTTTGCGAAACCTGTTGCAACTGAATTAACTAATGCAGTAACTGTAGTACCCGCCCATAACTCAGCTGTCGCAGTTTTGATAACTTTAGCAACTTTGTTTGTAGGCACGACAGGGTCAGCTACTATTGTAGAATTATCTGCTCCGCCAAATCCTACTAGGCCATAATTTACGGTTGCTAAATCAAAAGTAACTGGCAAGTCCATTTGAGTTAATTGTGGAGGTGCTGAACCAACAAATTTCATATCATCAAAGAAATATGTTTTTTCGCCTGCTGTTGAGCCTGTAACGCCAAAATTAAAGAAGATAGATGCTTTGTTATAGTTAAATCCTAAATTCAAAGCTGCTGTTCCGGTTGCCTGAACACTGAAATCAAATGTCAATGTTTCCCAGGTATTTGCAACTGTAGTTGTTGCTTCAGTTTCCACCGATTTTGTTGCATCAAGATAGTCCTCAACTTTCATGCGGACTTTAATTCCTGCATCCGGTGAATACACTCTAACTGACATTTTGCTATCTGTTGCAGTAAAAGGAATTTTGTTCGCAAAACCCGTTCCTACGGCACCATTCATAGCCGTTACTGTTGTACCTGCCCAAAGTTCTGCAGTTGCAGTTTTAATTACTTTGGCTACTTTGTTTGTTGGAACTACAGGGTCAGAAACGATGCTTGAACCTTCTGCTCCACCAAATCCAACTAAGCCATAATTAACGGTAGCTAAATCAAATGTAACAGGTAAATCCATTTGTGATAACTGCGGAGGACCGGATGAAATAAATTTCATATCATCAAAATAATATGTTTTTTCGCCTGCTATTGCTCCGGTTACACCGAAATTAAAAAAGATCGATGCTTTGTTATAATTGTTCGCAATGTTCAATGCAGCCGTACCGGTTGCTTGATTTGCAAAATCAAAAGTCAATGTTTCCCAAGAATTCGCTACTGTTGTAAGTGCTTCAGTTTCAACTGTAATACCTGCATTGGTATAATCTTCAACTTTCAAACGGACATGAATTCCTGCATCAGGGGAATATACTCTGACGGACATTTTTGTATCAGTTGCGGTAAATGGTATTTTGTTAGCGAAACCAATAGCAACTGAACCATTTAAAGCAGTTACTGTTGTTCCTGCCCATAACTCAGCCGTAGCTGATTTAATAACTTTAGCGACTTTGTTACCAGCAGTAACGGGATCGTCAGCGATAGTCGAAGCATCTGCTCCTCCAAAACCAACTAACCCATATTTAACAGTAGCTAAATCAAAAGTCACAGGTAAATCCATCTGAGTTTGTTGTGGAGCAGAACCGGTGGTAAGTTTTATATCATCAAACAAATAAGTGAAATTAGCCGAACCATCACCCATCGTTCCAAGGTCAAATATTAATACTAAATGCTGATACTGTTTACTTGCATCGACACCACTAAAATCGAAGGACAGTTCCTCCCAATCATTAGCGACTGTTCCAGCCACTTCTGCTTGAAAATTAATTGCTGCATCTGTCGCATTTTCAACTTTAAGTAATAGTTTTGCGCCGATTCTAGGCATAAATACTTTTACCTTAAATATCTTATTTACAGAGAAGTCAATTGGTGATGCTAAACCA
>CAIWTC010000578.1 GCA_903915485.1 uncultured Ignavibacteriales bacterium
AAAACAAGTCTGTGCTCCGCGCGTGAGGTGAACATTCTATAAGGTTCTTCGGTTGATTTATTTACAAGGTCATCTGCTAACACACCGATATATGCTTCGCTTCTTTTGAGGACAAATTCTCTTTTCCCCGTGATTTTTGCCGCTGCGTTTATACCTGCGATAAGTCCCTGTGCGGCGGCCTCTTCATATCCCGAAGTTCCGTTTATTTGTCCCGCAAAGTAAAGTCCGTTGATAAGTTTGGTTTCAAATGTCAAATCAACTTGATGTGGCGGAAAGAAATCATACTCTACTGCATAGCCTGCGCGAACCATGTTCACATTTTCTAATCCGGGAAGTTGCTTCAAAGCTTCAATCTGAATTTCGGCAGGCAGTGAAGTGCTGAAACCGTTTAGGTAAATTAAGTCTGAGTCTAATCCTTCAGGTTCAAGGAAAAGTTGATGTCTTGGTTTATCAGCAAAGCGAACAATTTTATCTTCAATAGAGGGACAGTATCTTGGGCCAACACCTTTGATGACACCCGTGAATAAAGGGGAATCTCCGAATCCTTTTTCAAGAACTTTATGTACTGCAGAATTTGTGTAAGTGATGTAGCAACTTACCTGCGGTTGATATGGAAATTCATTTCTTGGTGTTGAGTAAGAAAACGGTTGAGGGTTTTCATCGCCGCCTTCTTCCGTTAGAACGCTCCAATCGATGGAATCTTTATGCAATCGCGGAGGTGTTCCGGTTTTAAGTCTGCCGGATTCAAAACCCATTTTAATAAGTGATTCAGTAACTCCAACTGCGGGTGATTCGCCGAATCGTCCGCCTGCTGTCTGCGTCATACCTGTGTGCATTTTTCCATTAAGAAAAGTACCTGAGCATAACACGATAGCCTTTGCTTTAATGAATCCGTTATTCTGCGTGGTAATACCTGTTACGGATTTATTTTCTTCTTGAATAGATATTACAGAATCTTCAACGATGGTTATGTTACTAAAACTTTCAATCAAACGAACCGCTGCTGCGGAATAAATTTTTCTGTCGTTCTGACTTCTCGGCGACCAAACAGCAGGACCTTTGGACTTATTAAGCATTCGAAATTGAATACCGGTTCTGTCCGCAAGTATTCCCATCATGCCGCCAAGTGCATCTATTTCACGCACAAGGTGACCCTTCGCAGAACCGCCGATTGCGGGATTGCATGACATCCTGCCGATACCGTCTTTTTCCATAGTCACTAATGCAACAGAGCAACCCATCTTTGCAGATGCGCACGCCGCTTCAATTCCGGCATGACCCCCGCCAATGACTATTATATCAAAATTATTGTGCAATTGTTAATATCAAAAATATATTGATGTTAAAATAATGTTATTTGTTAATTATAAAACTCTAGAAACTATAAACACAATATACTAAAAAAATGTTTCATGTGAAACAATTCGCTGACGAGAGTTGCCGGGTTGAAATAAAACATGGAGAGAGATTGTTTCTACTTCGCTCAATAACTGCGTTGGATGATTGGGTGTTGTTTTTTTGGTTGTTTCGGCCACACTCAATAACCAATTTAAGTTAATTTTGCAAAGTTCAGTTTGTGGGTTTATCGTTAATAATGTTGTGTTTTTGTTGCATAATAAGGGTTTATAATTTAAGTGAGTTTAAGTTCAGTGTCGAGTTTGAACTGTATGGTAAGGTTCTGTTGTAATGTAAATATAAGTCGTTAAATAACTTATAGTTGTTTCGTGCAGCCAGGTTGTTGAGCGAAACC
>CAIWTC010000579.1 GCA_903915485.1 uncultured Ignavibacteriales bacterium
ATAGATTTTATTTTTATTTCATTGTTGTCCGGTAAAACCGGGATTTATTAATTTTATCGTTAGAACTCTCTGATATTCAGAAAGCGTATTTACACTTTTCAGAAGTAAGCCCCCTCCAATTCTGGGAAGAGTGAATTTTGATATTTGATTTTATTTTCTTTTATTATTTCTCGCCAACTCCCTTCTGGATCTTCCAAAAAGAAGTAGATATTGATGTAATTCATTAATTGTTGCCGTATAATTGACACCAGATTAGAAAATGCCCAATTTCGTTTTACCCGGCTTCTGACAAGTGTTATCAGCAGGTTGGCAAGCATAGCTGTCCAAATCTGTATTTCTATGGCGTTTTCATTATCTCCCAAAAAATACTTTAACGGAAAGTTCTGCTTTAGCTGTTTGAACAGCAACTCTATCTGCCAACGTTTTTTATAAATCAGGGCAATTTTTTCAGCTGAAAACTCAAAATTATTGGTTATAAACTCAAATAAACGTTCGTTTTCACTGTCCCAATAAGCTATTCGTCTTGATCTGTGCTCTTCTTTCTTTTTTTCCCCATAATACAGTATGATCTCCTCATCTTTCAGAACACCGGAATGTGCATCATCCGGAATATCGAATTCTTTTCTGGCCTGATAAATGGCATTGTCTTTTAGCCTTGTTACGTACCAGATCAAACTTTTAGTGAAAGCTTCATACTGGGCATAGTCCACATATCCTTTATCAAAAGTGATTATTGAACCTGCAACCAGGATGAAAACCTCTTTAAGAAATTGGTGGTCGTGTCTGACCGCTTCGCTAAATCGAATCAGGCAGGGCACATTTTCACTGGCCTTAATGATTGTGTGAGCTTTTATTCCACCTTTCTTCCTCCCTTCTTTGGGATTGCGTCCAACTCCTTTCAATATGTCCTTAAATAGTGATATGGTCGTTGAATCCATAATGTAAAGCCTCCTCAGGTCAGCGTCACTAAGACGGCTGTCCGCTAAATCGGATACATGATTACGATAAACACTCATATAAATGTCCCCGAAAACCTTGCTGCTTCTTCGCTGGTTCGCTTCTGAAAAGGTACTGCGCCTGACCAAATAGGATAATCCCAAATGTGAAAGTTTGTGCGAGTTAGCCAAAAGACCCAAAACTGCTTCCCTGATTGAATGAAAACCTTCTAAAGCAACAAAAAGCATAACGATAACATGGTTATACGTGGAGAATTTCTTCACATACCGTTCAGCTTTATGTTGTTTGGCTATTTTTCTAATCTCAGATTTGTCAATGAACTTTATTAACTGATTAAATATTGGCTGTCCGCTAAAATTTGTACTTTTACCCATGTGTTTAAATTTTTAAGTATCGTAACTCAAAAATAAACACACCGGGTTAATCTGCAATACGGTTGACCCGTTTTCTTTTTACCGGACAACAGTGATTGAGAATAAAACATTGATGAAAGATGAGCAAGCAAAGCGCATTAAAGCTTTTTGATGATAAAAAAGTGCGTACTTTATGGGATGACGAACAGGGAAAGTGGTATGTATCAATAGTCGATACCATTGAAGTATTAACTGATAGTCCTAATCCCCGCAAATACTGGAGTGTACTAAAAACACGGCTCAAAAAAGAAGGAAGTCAGTTGACTACAAATTGTAGTCAACTGAAGATGCGATCTGCTGATGGAAAGTTTTACAAAACAGATGTTGCAGATGTTGAGCAGATATTTCGGCTAATTCAGTCTATCCCATCACCCAAGGCTGA
>CAIWTC010000580.1 GCA_903915485.1 uncultured Ignavibacteriales bacterium
ATCAACTCTTCAATTTTGCCATAGTCAACGCCTTTGACAATATTTGAAGCTTGGACTGTCGTAGATGTGCTGCTAGATAATCCTGAGCCATCTTCACATATTTTGGTTTTGGTTCCTCTATCGACATAATAGTTTAATCCTACTGATGCTGAAAGGTAGGAATCAAGCATTCCGCCGAATAAACCTCCGTTGGCATTAACGAATCCGTCAAATTTGTCTGTCGAAACTTGATGCATACCAAGTTCTCCAATAAGTTCAAGGTCAGTGTCTAATGAAACTCTTCCACCTGCAATAAAGTTAATGGCAATTTCACCTAAGTAACTCTTGCTAGGAACGCTGCCGGGGACGGGGACTGCATCCTTAACAGTAAAATATAAAATAGAACCTCCAATACCAGCATAAACTCTTAATGGACTGCATGGATTGAAGGTGTATAAAAAGTCAATACCTGAGGAAATTGCATCAGTAGATGGCGAGGTAGTCAAAACAACAGGATTGTTTGCAGCTTTAACCAATTGTTGCGTGCCACTGAGATTTGATGTAAACATCAAATATGAAGTTCTACCGCGAACAGATGTATATTCGTCAAAATCATGTTGGATTAAGATATTTCCACCTAAATTCATCTGTTCCGATGCAACATCTCCAAACATTCTGGGAGATGTAAATCCAAGTCCAATTGCCCAACCGCTGCTATATGTCTGAGCACTTACGAAACTGAACCCCATTAATATAAAAAGAAGAAAATATTTCTTCATATCACTCGCTTCCTTCCTGATAATTATACGATTTTGTTAGTATAAAGGCTGAATAATAAATATATAATTTCGAAGATAAAGCAAAAAAGTGATAAATCAAACAGGAAAATATTATTTCCTTTAATATTGAGATTAAAATTCTTAAATTTGGGGTACTGATTTCGGGGTGTAGCGCAGCCCGGTAGCGCGCTTCGTTCGGGACGAAGAGGCCGTAGGTTCGAATCCTATCACCCCGACCATTTCCTGAGACCTCTCGTATTTAATATTTTGAATTCTATGGTAAGTATTTTAGAAAAGTTTTTACTCGCGTTTATTCCTTTATTTGTTGCTATTGATATAATAGGAACTGTCCCTATATTTTTAGGGCTGACTGAGGATTATTCGGAGAGGGATAAAAAGAAGCTAATAAGTGAAGCAGTTTTCGCTGCTTTTGTTATTGCTGTAATTTTCCTCGTTGCAGGAAAAATTATCCTGACATTTTTGGGAATAACTATTGATGATTTCAGAATAGCCGGAGGTATAATATTACTAATTCTTTCAATTGGCGATATAGTGTTTTCGTCAGTTGACAGGAAAAAAGATAACTCTAAAATTGGAATCGTTCCACTAGGGATACCACTTATAATTGGACCTGCAGCACTTACTACTATTCTGATTCTTGTAGATAAGTACGGAATCCAGTGGACAATTACAACTATGGTGTTGAACTTTGTTATTGTCTGGTTTGTGCTTTACTACTCCCGTTATGTACTTAAATATATGGGTGAGGGAGGTACAAAAGCATTTGCAAAAATAGCATCTTTATTCCTCGCTGCTATTGCAGTAATGATGATTCGCGAAGGTATTGTAAACCTGATAAAGGTTTATTTTCCTTTCACAAGATAACATGCTCAAAATAATCCAATATAACCTGTCTGATGAAAAACCATTATGCTTAAGGTAAATGAAATTTATTGCTCAATTCAGGGCGAGAGTTCTTTTGCGGGTCTTCCGTGTGTATTTATCAGGCTAACCTATTGCAATCTTAGGTGTAATTATTGCGACACAGAGTATGCATTTCATGAAGGTAGTGAAATGTCAATTGAAGGTATCGTTGATAAAGTATTAGCTTACAAAACTGACCTTGTTGAACTTACCGGCGGGGAACCTCTTTTTCAGGAAGAGTCGAGTAAATTAATCGAAGTGCTTTGCGACAAAAGATTAAATGTTTTAATAGAAACAAGTGGCAGCATATCAATTGAAAATATTGATAAGCGCGCAACGGTGATTATGGATTTGAAGTGCCCTTCCAGCCTTATGATGAAAAAAAACTTATACTCCAATTTGGAATTCATTAAATCAACTGATGAGATTAAATTCGTGTTGGCAGATAGAGGGGATTATGATTGGATGAAGCAGATAATTAGTGAATATGCTCTAGACTTAAAAACAAACATTTTAGTATCTTGTGTTTTCAACAAGGTAGAACCGAAACAAGTAGTTGAATGGATACTCGAAGATAAACTTCAAGTACGGTTTCAACTTCAATTACATAAATATATTTGGAACCCTGAATTAAAAGGAGTTTAATGAAAATATCGAAAACTTTTTACTGGGAAATGGGACATAGACTTTTATTCCATACCGGTAAATGCATTAATGTACATGGTCACTCGTACCGCGCAGAAATTATCTTTGAAGGCGAAGCGGATTCGAACGGAATCTTGATTGATTTTTATGATATCAAGAAAATGATTTCACCGTTTATTGATAAACTGGATCATTCCTGCATGGTATATAAGGGAGATGTTAAGTTGATTAATGCCCTCAATAAACTTAACTCGAAATTATTTATCACCGAGAACCACCCTACAGCGGAAAATATTGCAGACCTGTTTTTAGAACATCTTAAAACAAAAAAAATCCCAAAGAATATAACTTCTGCAGGAGTAAAAATATATGAAACTTCTGACTCGTTTGCAGAGGCTTATTCAGAAATCAGACATAAAAAATGAAATATAAACTTCTCGTAGAATATGACGGAACTAGATATTCCGGATGGCAGGTTCAGAAAGATCAAATAACAGTGCAGGGGAAAATTGCCAATGCTGTTAGAGAGATTGCTCCAAATATGAAATTTGATTTGCAGGGCGCAGGTAGAACTGATAGGGGAGTGCATGCCTTAGGACAAGTTGCGCATTTGGATATTAATCAGTCCATTGATTGTGAAAAACTAAAATTCAAACTTAATGATGAACTGCCTAAAGATGTTAATATAATTTATGTTGAAAAAGCCTCGCCTAATTTTCATGCGCGCAAAGATGCTATTGCAAGAAGTTATGTATATCAAATATCAAAGCGCAGATTAGCATTCGCAAAAAATTACTCATGGTGGGTTAAGGATAATCTTTCTGTTGACCGTATGCGGGATGTGTGCGAACTTTACAAAGGAGTGCATGATTTTGCATCTTTCAGCGAAAAAGAAAAGGACGGGCCCAGCACAAAACTTAAACTTGATGTAATGAACATTCAGGAAACAGAGTCGCTCATTCTATTAAGGTTTAAGTCTCGTTATTTTCTTTGGAAAATGGTTCGCAGATTAACCGGGATAATTGTAGAGGCTGGTAGAAGAAAAGTTTCGCTTGATGAAGCAGCAAAGTTCTTGGAAAGACCATCGCCAAAAATAGCAGAACTTACAGCGCCGCCATCAGGTTTGTTCTTGGAAAATGTTTATTATTCGGGTGTTGAAGAAGGAGAAGGAATCACTCCACCGCTTTTGACTGCGACAGAGTGATAATTATTTTAATTGTTCTAAGAGAGCTTGCTTTCTAAGGCTTTAACTTTATCTTCAAGTTCTTTAATTCTCTCGGCATACTTAGGCAGGCTACGGACATGTGCTTCCTGCCTGAGGGCAAGACCATGTTCTTTTGCCGGGTAGCCGAAATACATTCCGCTTTTCTTAAGCGCTTTAGATACACCTGACTGTGCTCCAATAATTACATTATCAGTTATCTCGATGTGTCCGACAATTCCAACTTGACCCGCGATTATACAATTATTACCAACCTTTGTGCTGCCTGAAATCCCTACCTGAGCAGAAATAACCGTGCTTTCGCCGACCGTAACATTATGTGCAATCTGAACGAGGTTATCAAGTTTGCTGCCTTTTTTGACAACAGTTGAGCCTAATGCAGCGCGGTCAATGGTTGTGTTAGCGCCAATTTCCACATCATCTTCAATTACCACATTCCCAATCTGCGGAACCTTTATGTATGTTCCGTCGCCTTTCGGTACAAATCCAAATCCATCTGAGCCAAGTACAACTCCGGGGTGAAGAATTATCTTGTTGCCAAGAATTGTTCTCTCCCGTAAACTTACATTCTGAAAAATTAAACAGTTGTCACCAACTGCAGAATCTTTAAGTATGACTGTGTTATGGAAAATTTTGGTGTTCGAACCGATTCTGCAACCATCTTCAATTACAACATTCTTTCCAATTGCAACATTTTCTCCAAGTACAACGGAAGATGCAATTGAAGCTGAGGAATCAATGCCTTCTAAAGGAAAAGAAGGGGAGAAGAACATTATTAATATTGTATGAAAAGCAACATTAGGGTCTGCGACTTCAAGGTAAGTTATATCTTTACGGGTTTTTGCAAATCCCGGCTTTACGAAGATTGCTGTTGCCTTAGTGTTTGGGAAATATTTTTCATATGAAGGGTGGTATAGAAAAGTTAAATCCCCGGTTTGTGCTTCTTCGATTTTTGCAAGATTTGAAATAGAGGATTCTTTTGGACCGTAAACAATAGCCGAGGTTACCTCGGCTATCTTCGAAATAGTTAAATTCATAAGATTACTTATTTAGGAGGAATTGTTACAGGCTGAGTACCGGCAGCCGCTGGCACTACCTTTTTCTCAGTAATATCTAATGCTTTTAAGACAAGATTAGTGATATCATATTTATCTTTTGCAAATAGCATCAGAGTTCCGGCTGAACGGTCAAATACGAAGTCAAGGTCTTCATCCTTTGCAACTTTTTTTATGACAGTAAAAACTTTATTCTGAACAGGTTTCATTACTTCTTCCTGTTTCTGGAATAATTCACCATTGGTGCCGAATTTCTTTTCACGGTATTCGGAAATTTTCTGTTCCATCTTAACAAGCTCTGACTCAGTTTCTGTGCGGGTTTGGTCACTCATGACGAGTTTTCGTTTATCGTAATCGTCATATTTAGTTTTCCATTCACGCTCTATCTTGCTGAGTTCAGTCTGCCATTCCTGAATAAGCTGGTCAAGTTGCTGTCTGGCATCCTGTGCATCCTGAAGCTGGTCAAGAACAGTGTCTGAATCGACAAAGCCTATCTTAAGCTGAGCGTTGCTCTTAGGAGCAAAGAATAAAAATGCTACGAGGATAAATAAAACATATTTCCTCATAAAGTCCTCTTGATATTTTCTGATATATAATTCATAAATAATTTTAGTTTATCTTCAAGCTAATCAAATAATCTTAAAGTTGAAATGCAATTATTTACCACGGGTTAATTTTGATAAAACTTTATTTGTTACATCACAAGCAGGGTCAGCGAAAGGAACAAGTACATCGCCGGCTTTGTTGAGGACGAAAGAAAGACCTTCTTCTACTGCTACTGCTGAAATTGCTTGTAAGATTTTTTCGTTGATAGGTTTCATGACTTCCATTTGTTTACGGACTAATTCGCCGCTCTGTCTGTCAAATTTAGTTTTTTTGAATTCATCAATTACTTGAAGTTTCTGCTGAAGTTTGCCCTGAGCTTCTTTTTTCTGAGCATCTTTCATCATTTCAGCTTTTTTCATTAAGTCAGCATAATCTTGCTGAGCATCCTGCTGAAGTGAATCTAATTGAGCATATAAATCTTTTTCGAATGCATCATATTCGCCCTGAGCTTTAACAGCTTCAGCATATCTCTGGAAGATAACTTCTGATTCAACATATCCGATTTTTTGTGGTACTGCAGCAGCAGTTGTTTTAGTCCCCTGTGCATTCATTGTGACTGCAACAAAGAATAAAATAATAAGTAAATGTTTCACGATTTTTCCTTTTTGTATTAAATGATAGTACATAGTCCCGCCTTAGTATTGAGGCGAACTAACAATTAAAAAATTATATTAGAATCCTTTTCCAAACTGGAAGTGGAATACCCATTTAGGGTCTTGCTTATCAACTGACTTTCTGTCAAATCCGTAACCAACATCAAAACCAATTAAACCTACAGGATTAATCATAACTCTCGCGCCAACACCTAAAGATTTTTTCAAGTCGAAGGCGTTAGTGGTTTTGAAATCACGATAAGTGTTACCGGCTTCAGCGAAAGCTAAGAGATAAAGAGGAACAGGTTCTAATGAAACTGCAAATCTTAGTTCAGATGTATATCTTAGGGAAACTTTTCCACCAATAACATTTCCCTGACTGTCTTTTGGTCCTATTGTTCTGTCGTCATATCCGCGAAGGGGAACAGTTGCGATAACTAATCCGTTTCCGCCCATGAAGAAGTATTCAAATGGCTGTATCGGTGTTCCTGCTCTGAGTTCGCCGATATATCCGAAATCACCGACAGTATATAAAGTCAATCGGCTGCTGTTGAATAATCTCTTGTACCATTCAGTCTTAAAATTAATTTTGAAATAGTCAACATCACCGGGTAGAAATGGGCCGCCTGAAATTTCGGCATCGAGTGCCAAGTTTGTTCCAAGTGAAGGGAAAATTGGATTATCCACATTCTTTCTTGAAAGTGTACCGCCAAGCGTGAATTGCTGAGTCTTTCCTGCAGCATAATAATTTCCACCGCTGATAACATTGTTGTGCTGATATCTTAAAAATCCCTGAACAGAGAAATAATCATCAGGCCATTTTAATCTGCGGCCAATTTTTGCTGTTGCTCCTGTCTGCTGTAAGTCATAGATGTATTGCTGACGGGTATCAAAAACATCAAAACCGACTAAGGTAGGTGTATCTAATAACCAAGGTTCAGTAAATCCTAATGAGAATGTGCGGTAGTAACTTCCTACGCCAAACTGCCAGTTAAAGCTAAGAACCTGGCCGCCACCCATTGAGAATGGAGCATCAAGAGCAAAGTTAGTCAAAGTTACGCCAACTGCACCGCTGAATCCAAATGAACCGGAGTAACCCACGGAAGCATTCAGGTAATCACTCGATTTTTCTTCAACTTTATAAACGACATTAACTGTGCTGTCATTAGATATCTGATAGTCAACACCTTCTTGATATAATTTTTCTACATTGAAGAATTGAAGGTTAGCTAACTGCTGAAGACTTCTAAGCATCAATGCACGATTAAAGTAATCACCTGGGATTGTA
>CAIWTC010000581.1 GCA_903915485.1 uncultured Ignavibacteriales bacterium
GACCTGCTGGGCTAATGTAATTGTTGTAGGGTCAACAGCAGCGCTCACTCCGTCATCTCTGAAAAAGAAAGACCAGTTATCGTTAGAAGGATTATAAACAACCTTTATGCTTGAATAATAGGCAGAACCACCCAAATCAGCAGAAGGGCCTGCAATTGTCGTAAGGTTAGCATCAGCATTCAGTCCGCCTGTAAACTTAACAAGTTTGTATGCAATTGACCCAACAATACTTCCTTGCTCACCAATCACAGCATATCCATTTGTACTTGCACCAATAGGACTTGCCGCAGTTTCGCAAAGAATTGCTGCGATAGCCCAAGTACCGGATGCTGTTCCTAATAAAGTTAAACCACCCGAACTTCTGTTGGGTCTCATATTAAATGTCCAGGTAACTAGCTGCGTATTACTCTTTAATGTTGAAACAAAAGGAGAAGTGTAAGCAGAAAAATCAGCCATCACAGAAGACCTACCTCTCGTTGAAGTTATTCCTCCAAGATAAAGACCTGAACCCCCGGTAGAGGTAGTACAAGTTCCTGCTGTTGTACCGGAACTAAGAGTATTTGTAAATGTATATGTTGTGGGAGTACCACTTGCGTTATAAGTGGCTCGCTTAAAAAGGTCTGTGAAAACAGTTGTCTGTGCAAATACTTTGCTGCTGATACCAACAACCATTAATAGCATTATAAAAGTGAAAAATCTCTTCATAGTCTCTTACCTCTTTATGAATAAATTGTTTTTGAAAACTCAATATTAAATTCAGGCATTAATAATTGGAAGATATTATTATTCATATTAATGCTGAAATCAATTAAACTATTTGTTACTTAATAGCAAATGTGATTGCATCTCACCTTTGCAAGCTAAATTAAAAAATTTGTATGACATCACTTGTAATATATGCGATGCATTCATATTTACAAAGAATTATTGTTAACTATTTGAAAAAATAACTGTTTTTTTTTAATTATATCTGAAAGGAATGTTTTTTTAGGAGTAGAATATTGGATAAAGTTAATCTAGTTGAATTTGGTTGAACAGAAGGTCGATAAGTAAATTCGAATGTAACCGCTAACCATTTGTGAAGCAATTATAGAAGAAAAAGTATCAAATAGGAAAATTAGTGCAAAAGTAGTTCAATATATTTTAGCTTAATAATGAATTATTTCAACACTAACTTTCCAAAATAGAAAAATTATTTATTCTCAGCACCCGGTGTAGTATTCGCAGCATCAGTAGTGCTGACCCAATTTTCTGCATCAAAGCGTTTATCCAACGCTGTGCCTTTTTTCAAATATACAACGGTTCCATTTTCAAGTTTCTCTACCGGTAGAACAATAGGTTTACAGCCTTCCATTTTAATCTCTCTTCCCCAAGTTACGCAATCAACCATAGCTTTCTTTTCCCACTTGGAAAGAAGCGATATATTATCCTTGCCGGACATAACAACTTTTCCATCCTTAGGCAGCATGCTTTTGCTTCCGTCATAAGGGAAGACTACAATCGTTGAAGTTGACTTGTCAACTGAAAGTGTTTCAACTAGTTTACCGCTTCCGTAGTTATCATCCTTTGTCCCCAGACAAACAACTACTATAGTACCCTTCTTCAAAGGAGTGTTGAAAATGGAGTTAACAGTATCAGAAAAGAAAATGCTTCCTTGTGTTTCGCTTGCCTTCGAGCCTACTGATGGGAAATCCGTCAAGTACCATCCGGCCAACTTAACTCCGTCAGAAACAACTTGAAGTTCAATATACTCACCAC
>CAIWTC010000582.1 GCA_903915485.1 uncultured Ignavibacteriales bacterium
GTACCGGTAGTTAATGGTGCAAATACAGGACTAAGGCGTACACTTGAAATTACAATTGACCAGTACACAAATGGTCAGTTGAATAACGGTACACCTTATTATTTTGGAGTTGTTGCTTATGGCTTCTGCTCTAATGGTTCACCGAAAATTCTTGCTTCACCTCATAAAGTACTTTTAGAAGCTGAAACCGTTGACGGTATCAGACCTCAAAGTATTTCTGCAGGTGAGTCATACAAATATACAGCAGATGACTTCTTGATTACTACTGCTCCGGCAAGTGGTTCAGACGGAATTGTTGCTGCAAAAGTTATTGACCCTAACGCTTTAACCGGACATGATTATGAAGTTTTCATGAGCGGTACCGGTTCTTCAATGAAGTGGAATCTAAGAGATATCACAAAAGGTGATACTTTGTTAAGAAGTCAGCCTTTTGATGTCATCAATACAGCAGCTTATCAGGCTGACGGAATTGATTTCAGTTTGACTGCTGACACTAGCGGTGCCAAAATCATTGATGGTTTCATTATCCGTGTTGGTAACCCAAGTGAAGTTTCTCAAGCAATAAAAGAAGTAGTGATGGTAAAAGATGCCGGTAAAACAGTTGAAGGCACAACTTACTGGGATGCTTCACGGTTTGTTAAGAGAAAAGGTGTGAATGTATTCGGTGCAAGCACTGCTACTTCTACCCGTCCTTGGTGGATATCTTCATTGTCGGTCGGTGCTATGAGTCTTCAGACACTTAATACCGATAATAATGCCGGTGAATATGATTATAACATTGAGTTTACAGACACTGCAAACGCAAGTCAATACTATACATTTAATGATATCATCAAGACACCTTCAAAGGCTAATAACCGTTTGAAAGCTAATCCGGTTGGTAAAAATAAAATTCCTGTAATTGGCTGGAACTTGAAAGACCCTGCAAATCCAAAACGGATGACGCTTAAGGCTCCTGATAGTTCTTCTGCTGTTACCAGAAGTTTAGTTACAGTCCCTAATGGTAGATTCGATTCCACCTGGACTTCAACAGTTGTTAATCAACAGAGATTAGTATCTGATTCAGTAGCTTACGAAGAAATTTATTTCTTCCAGGATACTGCAGCATATCCTGCTGATGGTGTTCTCCCTGCTAAATGTAGACTTTCTGTAGCAGGTGAATATCCTTTAACAAGATTAACTTTATTTTCAAAAGTGAAAACAGATGTTCCAACTCCGGGTGTAGATTTACCTAAACCGGGAACAGTTGTAAAAGTAGTAACTTGGAAAACATTGAAATCAACAGATGTATTCAAATTCAACGCAACAAAGCCTAAAAGAAGTGATGTTGCAGTTGGTAAGACTACATTGAATAGAATTTCAGTATATCCAAATCCATACTTTGGTGCTAACACACTTGAGAAGAATAAATACCAACGCTTTGTAAGGTTTACGAATTTACCAGCAATGGCAACAATTCGAATCTATACCTTAGCAGGTGTTTTTGTGCAGCGTATTGATAAAAACAGTACCTCTCCGTTTGTTGATTGGAATTTGCTGAATGCAGACAATATACCTGTTGCGAGCGGCGTGTTCCTAGCGTATGTCGAAATACCCGATGTCGGAACGAAAATATTGAAAATTGCAGTCGTTCAAGAAACGCCTTACATTGACCGTCTATAATCTAACACGGAGATTTAAAAAATGAAAAAGAATTTAATTGTATTTCTTAGTTTAGTGATGATTCTTGCGTCAAGCACGGATATAGTGTTCGCTGGCGGTGGAAAAAGAAATGGTACTGCCGGAGCGCAAGAGTTGCTCATTCCGGTTGGTGCTAGAGGTTTAGCGCTTAATGGCAGCTATGTCTCAGGTATTTCCGGTGCTGAAGCGATTTATTATAATCCTGCCGGCTTAAACGCAGGTTCAGATAATGTTGAAGTACTTTTCTCACAAATGACTTACATTGCCGATATTAATGTTTCTTATGCCGCTGTGGCTGCGAAATTCGGTGATTTAGGAAGTATGGCGTTAAGTATCAAATCATTAAATTTTGGTGATATTAACACCACTACCGAAGAAAATCCTCAGGGAGACGGAACAACTTTCAGTCCTAATTTTGTTACAATCGGATTAACTTATGCAAATAATTTGACCGACAACATCAAAATTGGTGCTACTGCAAAGTTGATTACTGAAAAAATCGTACGCGTTGGTGCGACCGGTTTTGCCCTTGATGCAGGTGTTCAATACAGCAGTTTTGCAGGTATTGAAGGACTTTCACTTGGAGTTGCGCTTAAAAATTTAGGTCCTCAAATGAGTTTTGACGGCCCGGATTTATTAAGAATGGCTACAGATGCCAGTGCTTCTAGAGGTGTTCAGTTCTACCAGATAGATGCAGCAGGATTTGACTTACCTTCACAATTGGAAATAGGTATGGCCTATGCAGGAGAGTTAGCCCAGGATGTTCATGGTTTAATTACCACAACATATCAGGATAACAACTTCTTGAATGATGAATATAAAATCGGAAGTGAACTTTGTTTCATGAACTCATTTTATGTTCGCGGCGGATATACTTATGTCCCTCAATCCAAAACCGAAGATGATTTACCTTTCGGACCAACTTTTGGCGCAGGCTTAAAAGTTGATTCAGGAGTCAAAATCATTGTTGATTACGGATACAGAAGCTCTAAGTTGTTCGGCGGAAACAATGTGTTTTCTATTAAAATAGGTTTTTAATAGAGTAACATAAATAATTATGCTATAGGCGATTAGGAAGTTTTTTTTTAACTTCTTAATCGCCTTTTTTATTTTTAATTGGTAATATGAAAACAAATTTATTTCTCCTAATAGTCCTATTGCTTTCGCCATTTATGGCTGCTCAGTCTAAAATGAATTTAGAACTTGACTGCGCATCATTCCGTATGAATGATTCACTCAACTCGCTTGAAATTTACTACAATATATATACTCAAAATTCTGCTCAACCTACTAATGGAGATAGTAAATCCATCAAAGCACGGTTATCGTTATTGATGACTGATTCGATGAAATCAGTTGTAGTTGCGAAATCATATAATATCAATGCAGTTGTCAGCGATGATACTTCAGCGCAGAGAAAATTTATCGGACGGATTCCTTATTCAGTATTGCCCGGTAAGTATTTACTTAAGGGCGTTGTCAGGGACATGGCTCGCTCAATAGACTCAGATACTTTCAAGGTAATGGTTTATAGTCCGGTCTATTCAAAAACAAAAATGGATATAAGTGACATAGAACTTGCAACAACCTTAAAGTCCTCAGAAGATACAACTTCAATATTTTACAAGAACACTTATGAAGTGCTTCCGAATACAGGCGCATACTACGGTGCTGAACTGCCTGTGGTATTTTATTATTGTGAGCTTTATAATCTTGACAAGAATATTGGAACTGAAGAAATTAAATTAGAGACAGTTGTTTTTAATTCGCAGAATAAAAAGGTTATCAGCAAAACAAAAGTAATCCCAAGGTCATATAATTCAATTGTTGAGGCAGGTGCAATTAATATTTCTAAATTGAATTCAGGGGCATATACTTTAGGCGTTATACTTGTTGATTCATTAAAGAAAACAGCAATTCTTAAGCCTAAGAAGTTTTATTGCTATTTCCCGGGTCGCGTGGATAGCACTGAAATTAAGCGCAATGAGGACGGCTATTTATCTTCTGAGTTCGCAACAATGACAGAAGAAGAGTTGAACTTGTTATTTTCTCAATCCCAATATGTTGCCAAAAAAGAAGAAGTAAAAAGATGGGCGACACTTACAGAGATTAACTCAAAAAGAAAATTTATTTACAATTTTTGGGTAATCAGAGACCCGAATCCAGATTCTGCGCCTTTGACTTATAAAAAAGAATATTTTGAACGGGTTGACATTGCAACTGAAAAATATAAATCAATGCAGAAAAAAGGCTGGTTAAGCGACAGAGGACGCGTATATATTCTATATGGTGAGCCAAGCGAAATTGAAAGATTCCCTAATGAAGTTGATAAGAAGCCTTATGAAATATGGCACTATAATTCATTAGAAGGCGGTGCTATCTTTATCTTTGGAGATTTAACAGGGTTCTCGGATTATTTTCTAATTCATTCAACTATGCGTTCCGAATTAAGGGATGATAACTGGATGTCAAGACTTCAAGTGTTATAGGGCGTATTTTCTTTGGCATCAATTAGTCACAAAGTAGAGTTCTTGATACTTAAATCATTCCAATTTATGTTTGGAATGATTGGGCTGAAGAATAGCCGTAAAGTTGCTTCGAAAGTCGGAGTCTTTTTTAATTCAGTAATACCAATCCGCAAAAAGGTTATACTCAAAAACCTGCATATTGCCTTCCCGGAGAAAAGCGAAGAAGAAATCAATGCACTGACAAAAAATATTTATATAGGTACTGCCACTTCTTTTATCGAAATCCTCTGCATGCCTTATATGAGCAAGGAACAATTAATTGAACAGGTAGAACTTCCTAACTTAGAGTATCTAAAGAATATTGTTGCTGAGGGTAAGGGCATGATTTTAATGACCGGTCATTTTGGCAATTGGGAGTTTGCTGCTACCAGTGTAGGGCTGCAGCTCCAACCGGTGGTCGGGATAACCAAACTTCAAAGCAATCCCTATGTAAATGCTGATATGGATGCTGAAAGAAGAAAGTATGGCAACAAAACTGTTCACTTGGGTCTATCGATTCGCGAAGTGTATAAGGCGCTGAAACAGAAAGAGGTTGTGGCACTTGTAGGCGACCAAAGAGGGCCTTCTGATGGACCAAGGGTGAACTTCTTTAATCGTTCTTCTGCCGCTTATACAGGCCCCGCTGCGTTGTCTTTGAAGTCCGGGGCACCATTACTGTTCGGGGTGATGTTCAGGCAGAAAGACGGCCATTATATATTTGAAATGAAGGAAGTTAGCAAAGAAAACCTTCCTGAAAACGAGGCGGAGGCTGTGCTGGAATTTACACAGAGGCACGCGCTGCTATTAGAAGAAGCAATTAGACAACAGCCTGAATCGTGGTTTTGGATGCACAATAGATGGAAGTACTAAAACAAAAATATTTAGTTTTGCAGACTGCTTTTTTAGGAGATGCAATACTCACGCTTCCGTTTTTGCAGTTGCTTAAAAAGAAAAATCCCGGAGTGCTGATAGATGTTATAGCTACACCCGCAAATTCAGAAATATTTCAATCCTCCCCGAGCGTAAATCAAGTTTATATTTTAGATAAAAAGAATAAGCATAAAAGTTTATTTAAAAGTATTGAGTTCATAAGAGAATTGTCGGGCGGTTATTCCAGGTTTTATGTTTTACACCGTTCGTTCAGAAGCGCAATGATGTCGTTGTTTTCAGGTATCAGTGAGTCCTATGGGTATGATACAAGCAATATGAGTTTTGTCTATAAACACAAAATTAAATATGATTCCGGCAAGCACGAAATAAGAAGGCATTTTGCTTTTCTTGAGTGTGAGATTACTGATGAAGAATATAATACTCTGCCGGAGATGAGTCTGACAGCAGGGCAGACGGCGGTAGTTGAAAATATATTAGCAAATAACAATTTGGTTGGTGCTGCTATTCTGGCAGTTGCACCCGGCTCAGTTTGGGAAACTAAAAGATACCCAACAAAATACTATTTAAATATTATAGAGTATTTTTGTAATATTGGTGTTAAAGTAGTTTTATTAGGCGGGGAAAACGAAAAACTTCTTTGTGGCGAGTTGAAAATAAATGATAGCGTAATCGATTTATCGGGGACATTGTCGATTGTTGAATCGAAAATGATAATCGAAAAAAGTATTATGCTTTTAACAAATGACAGCGCATCAGGACATATCGGGATGGCTGCTGATGCGAGA
The DNA here is from genome assembly GCA_903915485.1 of uncultured Ignavibacteriales bacterium. Taxonomy (GTDB): domain Bacteria; phylum Bacteroidota; class Ignavibacteria; order Ignavibacteriales; family Ignavibacteriaceae; genus CAIYTF01. The sequence goes on from CAIWTC010000582.1 coordinate 5,864, forward strand.
ACCTTAATGGTATATTGCTCAACTGTACCCGAATTCGGATTTTATCCGTACAACAAAAAGAGTGCGTGGATAAGTGTTGAAAATTTAGAATGTAAGCCGTGCGGAATACACGGATTTAAAAAATGTCCCAAAGGACATTTTAAGTGTGCTGAATTATTACAGCCAATGGAAGTAATTCAGAAAATGGAGAAAATGCTTGACCTTAGATAAACAATCTACTAATGAAATAAATATCGATGATGATTTTGAATCGGCACTGAAGCTGGCCTACAAGCTTTACTATAGCGGTTCAACATTTATTTACCCGACAGATACAATATATGGATTTGGAGCGAACCCGTTTAATAAAGAAGCTATTGATGAAATATCAAGAATTAAACAGCGAAGTGAAGATAAAAAATATATTTTACTTATCCCCGGCATTGATACGCTAATGCGCTACTGCAAATTTGTAGATGATATCCATGTCGATTTTTTGATGCGAATATGGCCTAACCCTATTTCGGTTATACTACCGCTTAATACTGAGACTGCGGAAATATTCGAATGTGAATCTGCAGCCTTCAGGATACCTGCGCATCATTTCTGTCAGAAATTACTCGAAACAATTTCCGCACCTTTGATATCAACCAGCGTGAACCGTAGCGGTGAACCTCCCCTAAACGATTATGAGAACATACTGCAGGAGTTCCGCGATGATGTAAAAACAATTTTTTACAGTCACAAAACTCAGCAGAGAATTTCATCCACGGTGATTGACTTGACATCGCAGAGACCGGTTCTGATTCGTCAGGGCAGGATGTCATATTCTTTTATCACTCAGGAATTTAACGAGACTGTTGCTGAGTATTCTAAAAAGGCAGGCAAATGAATATACCAGTACTGATTGGAAAAATTGCCGGTAAAGTGAAAGGGTTGGATTGGAAGCAGATATTCACTCTCTACTCAAGGTTAAAATTTTCTATCACTATTGTTCCTTCAGGTGTTTCATTTATTAAGCCTTCAACTTATCCATCGTGGATGGTAAGTTTGTTCCTGACAATTTTTGCAGCGGTAATAATGATAATTACATCGTTGCTAATGGTGTTTACTCCGCTGAACACACTATTCTTCAGCAAGACTGTTCAACTTTCCCACTACCAAGTTAAAGAACTAAATTTGCTTCAGGATAAAGTGAGAAAGTTAGATGAAGAAGTTGAATTTATAAAAAGCGAGAATGAATCGCTGCGTAAGGCAATCCTGTTGGGCGACACGACTGTCATAAACAAATTTTCAGGCAAACATGCCGGCGGCAGTTTGATTTATGTTGTCAGAGAACTTGTTGAAGAAATGTTTGGAGAAAAAAAGGCGGAAGTACCTTTTTTCAGACAGCCTTGTTCCGGACCGGTTTCAAACTCTTTCAAAGCTGATGAAGGTCATTATGGGATAGACTA
>CAIWTC010000583.1 GCA_903915485.1 uncultured Ignavibacteriales bacterium
GAACGGATAATAAAATTATCTTTTTCATTAGTTTGCTCTCCTTGAATAATATATTTTCAATGTCGGTCTCTTTGTAGCGTCTGCGCAGTTGTTGTCAAAAAATGTAAACCTTTCAACTCCGTCATAATAATATGTATTTCTTAAAACGAGTTTCAGTTCTTTTGTTTTCAAGTTATAATATGAATGGTTTACTAAACTTGATATGTTGGCAGTCAAAGAATCATTTGAACCTGATAGCACAACAGGAGAAACACTACCATCGATTGAATCTGCTACAGTTTTATTACCTAGATAAACATTAGTGTAGTTGGAGGAGACACTTCCTATTTGAGTTTTACTACCGTCAGAATACATTTTCAATTGGGCATAATTAATAATTGAGTTCTCGGGTATGCTATCCAAAGCAAAGGTAATGAACCCTCTTGATACTCTTCCGCTGCTCAGAATTATATTATCTGCAATTGTTGAAGTTCCCTCAGGCATCACAACATGTGTGCCGTAGTTGAGTGAATAATAATTTGAATCTGTAGTCCCATCAACCGGCTTTTTTATTTTCAATTCCAGAATTGGGAATCCCAAAGTGTAGAATGTTGAGGACTTGAATCCTACTATTCTATTTGATACTCCTTTTGGCTTCAATACAATTCCATAATTTGGAAGCACGCCCACGATTGGTGTATCTATTGAAGCAGATGCTTTGAGCCAATTCAAAACTACTGATTCATCAAGAATTTCCAGAGTTGTTAGTGAATCAGTAACGGTAGTCTTAATGTTAATATTTGTGGAGTTTAATTTACCAATACTATCGGAAGTGAAACTTGCAGGAATCCAGTTGTAGTTTACCAATTCAGCAGACATATCAAAATTAGACCCATTCAGAGAATCCATATTCCCAAACTTATATGACTGATACATAAGTATTTTAGCACTAACTATCGTTAGCGAATCCTTACGAATAGCTTTACTATATCCAACCCATTTAGGAGCAAACTGAATCAGTGACCACGCCTCCAAATCAGAAGTCTTTCCGACGAGGAATGATTTTGAACCGTTTAAGTTTATAGGTTGATAAATAGTTTTTATCGAAGCAGCATTATTGCTGATGAGCGTATCTAATTTCAGATTTTGTTGATTAAGATAATCACCGCCTATTGATGTAGGGTCTTCGCTGCAGCCCGCAAAATACAGAAGTGAAAATATAATTATTATAAATGCGTTATATTTAGCCATTAATATCCATTTCAGAAAAATTTAAGTGTATAGCAAAGTTGCAGATAAATCCGCTTATAAAATAGGAAAAAAGAAATCCTATAATTAAATACTTAGTACTTTTTTGTATAATTCAATATATGCTTTAGCAGACGACTGCCAGCTAAAATCTGACTTCATACCGTTTTTAACAATCTTGTTCCATTGTTTTTTATCGCCGTATAATTTCAGTGCTTTATTTATTTCTTTCAGCAGGGCATCAGCAGTATATTCTTTGAATATAAATCCCGTTCCCTCGCCTGTCTTCTCGTTGAACTTTGTTACCGTATCGCTCAATCCGCCTGTTTCGCGAACAATAGGAACGGTTCCATAAACCTGACTGTACATCTGATTTAAGCCGCAAGGCTCAAACTTTGAAGGCATCAGGAACATATCGGCACCTGCTTCAATCCAGTGTGCAAGCTCATCACTGAATCCAAGGTAGTATCCGAATCTATCCTGATACTTGTGCCCGAACTTTTCAATTGCTGTATGATATTTCTTGTCTCCGGTGCCGAGTAAAATTACCTGCACATTTTGAGCAAGAAGTTTAGGCATGATTTCAGTTAATAAATCAATACCTTTTGAATCATATAACCTCGAGATTAAACCGATAGTCGGAATATTCTCATTGTACTTCAAACTGAACCTGTCAAGAAGCGCTTTCTTGTTCTCAACTTTTTCAGCAATATTTTTAATACTGTATTTTTGATTTATGTATTTATCTTTTTCAGGGTTCCACTCATCGGTGTCGATTCCGTTAAGAACTCCGAATATAACTTTCTTTCTTTTCTCAAGGTCAGCATTCAATCCGCCGCTGAGTTCTTTTTCTTTTACGATTTCTTTTGCATAGGTAGGGCTGACTGTATTTATACAATCTGCATAAAGCAAAGCGCTCTTCATGAAGTTTACTTTACCGTTATGAAGTACACCATGGTCTTCACTGCAGAGTTCCGGCGGCAATCCTGTTTTTGCAAAAGTTGTTTTAGGGAAAACTCCCTGAATTGATAAGTTGTGTATAGTAAATAATATCTTAAAATGCCCGAATTGAGGTTCATCTTTATATATTGTTTTCAAATAAGCCGGTGCAAGTGCTGTCTGCCAGTCATTGCAATGAATAATATCAGGAATCCATCCAAGTTTCAGAATCAACTCGAATACTGCCCTGCTCAAAAGAATAAATCTTTCATCATTATCTTTATATTCGATACCTGTAACAGGGTCAACATAAAGGCTTTTCCTTGAACCGAAATATTCCGGGTTATCCAGGAAGTAAATTTGAACTCTTACTTTTGGTGAAGGAAGGAAGGACGAGCGCACGCTGAAAGCGACTTCTTTATCACCTATTTTTAAGGCAATATCTTTCAGTCTTACAACATCATGAATTTTATATTTTCTGCTATCAATTGCGCCATGTTTTGGAACAATTACGCGAACCTCATGCCCCATCTCCATTAACATCTGAGGCAATGCTGCAGAAACATCCGCAAGCCCTCCGGTCTTAATGAAAGGAAACAGTTCTGGTGTTACGAACAGAATTTTTAGTCTTTTTGGTGAAGCCATAATATTATTTTCTCTTATTTAACCTACAAATTTACGAAATTCAATGTTTACGACCAATTTATATTTTTTTGATTTTGGCGCGCTCAATGAAATCGCCAAATTGAACCAAAAGTCAATGCTGTAAGAAAAATAGGAGAACTGTCATTCCCGACCTGCGAGTTATTCTTATATGGGCAGGATCGGGAATCCATACCAAATATAGAGGAATTACCTAGCCGATTATCAAACGGGTTTAATTTGCCCAATATTTAATTAAAACCCCTTTAAAACAGAAAACCGCCCTTTAGGACGGTTTTCTAAGAAAAAAAATCAGTTTGACAACTTATTTCATGATTGTCATTTTTTTGGTATCTACCATGTTTCCTGCAGTTAATCTGTAAACATAAACGCCGCTTGTTAATTTTGAAGCGTCGAAGCTTACCTGATGTTGACCTGCGGTCATTGAACCGTTAACTAATGTAGAAACTTCATTTCCAAGAACATCGTACACCTTTAAGGTTGCGAATTCATTGCTTGCTAAATTGAAGCTAATCATTGTTGAAGGGTTGAATGGGTTTGGATAATTCTGGTCTAATCCAAAAGTTTTAGCTTTTGCAGTTTCGTTGCCGA
>CAIWTC010000584.1 GCA_903915485.1 uncultured Ignavibacteriales bacterium
CGAAGTTTCGTAGCTAAGGTAATCCAGAACTTTAGAGTTTTCAAATCTATTAAAACTCTTAGTCCCTATTTCAATTGTTGATGAAACAATAGGTTCAAGCAGAGGGTTAATTAAATAAACCGTATCCTGTCCAAATGTTGCAGATGGGTCTGTCTCATTGCCTGCAGGAACTTCAACTCCCCCGCCATATGAGAAAAATATGCTGTGATTTGAAGACAATTTATAGTTTACTGCAAACTTAGGTGTTACTCTTTCGAAGGATTTCTGCTGAGTCCCCATGGATGGGTCTAAGAAATTTTCCGAAATATAATTTATTTTATCATATCTGGCTCCAAAAAGAAAACTTAGTTCGTTCAGTGTAAGTTCATTTTGTAAGAACACTCCAAAGTTATTAGCGCCTTCGCGTTTATCATCTTTCAATGTTGTTCCTCTAAAATTTGTTGGAGACAATGAGTAGAAACAAATATTTCCATCCTGATAGGCCTCATCAACTCCCAAAATAATTTTATTGATAACTTTGCTGCTCAGTGGAGTTATATTAGTGAATGAAATATTTCCGCCGGTATGATAGCGGTTAAAGTCTCTAAAAGTATTTCGCTCAGACCGCTGCAAATATTTTGAACCTAAATATATCATAGTTGAAAGTGAATTTTTATCACTGAAATCATCTTCAAAATTTACGCCTATGCGCCCAAGACGGTTATACCTTCTTTCATCTCTCGCCAAATATAACGCATTTGCTTGCTGAGGATTTGCATCATATTCCGCCTGACTTAATGGTCCGGGAATATGAAACAGGCTGCTTGAGCCTAATAGAAAGACACCTAGTTTCGCATTATCATCTAATCTTGTGGAGACTCCAAGATTAACTACTGCTTTCTTGCTGGCTGAGTGATTCCTCCACCCGGAAATAGTTGAGTTATTCAAACTGCCAAACACACTGCCGCTGCCAACAACCGATTGAAAGTTGATATTCTCTTTAGAAAAACCATAACTTCCGAAAAGCGCTTTTACACCAACTTCATTCTGTTGATTCAAGGGCACTGTACTAAGATTAATAATTCCTCCGGATGCGTTGCCCCAAAGAGAGGATGTATTTGAACGAATAACTTCTATATTTTGAATGCTCCCAAGTTCTACCATATCAAACGAAGTCCTGCCATCCGGTTCCGTTTCAGGAATTCCATCAATCATTACTCGAACGCCCCTGGAAGTGCCCGCATTTGACCTGTCACCTGCTCCCCTTGCTCCAAATCCTCTTATTGTTATTCGAACATCCTGACCACCAGCTCTGGATTGAGCGACAACTCCGGGGACTCCTGAAAGCGCTTCATCTATGCCTGCCCCTTTTTTCCCGGTTATTTCATCCTTTGAAATAACAGTTACAGAAAAAGGAACATCAATTAAATTTGAATTATACCTCTTAGCAATTATAGTAAGCGGATTGAATTGGTATTTAAGCGTATCTTTGAAACTTTTGGCTTGTCCAAAAAGAACCGGACAAAGCAAAGCAATGACACATAATTGAAATTTTTTCATAACTTCTTTCTAATAAATTACTTTTATAAAATATAGATTTCCCTCGTGAA
>CAIWTC010000585.1 GCA_903915485.1 uncultured Ignavibacteriales bacterium
ATAAAATGGCTACTCACAAAAGGAAAAAAAGATTACGCAAAAACAGACATAAAAAGAAAATTAGATAAATTTTTCTTTTGATTGTATAATCAAAAATTCTTTTGGCCAACTTAGCTCAGTGGTAGAGCAGCTCACTCGTAATGAGCAGGTCGAGGGTTCAACTCCCTTAGTTGGCTCTTAGGAAGCAAAGCTTGATTAAATTTATGGGTTTAATCAAGTTCTTGCTATTTCTCGGGAAATATTTAATATCCCTCTGTTTTGTTTCATAAATATAGTCTCAGGTTAGAAAACTTTGTATTCTTCAATTTTAGCGAAAAGACATTCTTTGTTTTTTGAGTTCTTAAAATCTCGAAAAGCTGATGTTTTTTATTCTGAATACCAACCTTACATTAATTATTTTACTGATGCCATTGATGTCCCGGGAAGTTTGCTTGTTACTAATGATAAAATTCTTCTAATTACGGATAGTAGGTTTATTGAGGAAGCAGGTGCTCTCTCGAAATCTGTTGATGTAGTTATATCAAAAATAAGGGCTGCTGATTATTTGAAACAATCTAAACTTTTAACAAAAAAAAGTATTGGATTAGATTTTAGTAATACTTCGCTTCAGTTGTACACCTCCCTGGGCGGTAGTACTTCGGCAAACAAGATAGTTGATGTCGGTAGAGATGCACAAGCTTTTCTTAATAAACATGATGAACTATCCCTAAAGAGAATGCAAAAGGCTATACAGATATCAAGAAAAGTCTTAAGTGAAACTGTAGCCGGGCTTGAAACTGGTGTCTCAGAAATTGATATTGCCTTGGATATTTCTGCTAAACATAGAAAATATGGTGCCGATGGCGATGCTTTTCCCCCGGTAGTCGCATTTAATAAAAATTCTTCTAAACCTCACTGTCAACCTTCTGCAGTCAAACTTAAAGAAAATAGTTTAGTGCTCATAGATTTAGGTTGCCGGTATAAAGGAGTTAATTGCGACTTCACTAGAACATTCCCTTTTGGGATGCTAAACTCTGAAAAAATACAGGTTATTGAGGATATAAGAAAATTAAGTCTATCAATAGGTAAAACGCTGGTTCCTAACTCAATCGCCTCATTATATGACAGTGCCGCAAGGGATATCCTGTCTAAGAAAGCATTAGATTCATATTTCGTGCATTCGTTAGGTCATGGAGTAGGGTATGAGATTCATGCTTTTCCTAGGGTTGCTCCTATTTCTCAGGAAATGTTAAAGAAAAACATGGTGGTGACTATAGAGCCTGGTGTTTACTTTCAAAATAAGTTTGGTGTTCGCCATGAAGATATGTACTTGGTAACACAAGATAATTCAAAAAATTTAACTAAATTTTAGTGGTATGTATAAAATTTTAATTATTGCCTATTATTTTCCCCCTAAAGGACTTAGCGGGGTACAGAGAACTTTGAAATTCGTAAAGTATATGCCTGATAACAATTGGTCTCCGACTGTATTGACATCAGGTGATAATGCTTACTTCGCGTACGATAAATCTCTGCTAAACGAAATTAATCCTGAAACAACAAAGGTCGTTCGTGTTCAGGGAAATGAAATCAATTCATTGCTCCCTCAAAAAGGCACTGTTAAGATGCCTCCTGAATTTCTCAGAAAGATATTCTCATATTTAAGTTCTTGGTTCTTCGTCCCGGATAACAAAATATCATGGGCAAAAAAAGCATTGATTGAAGCAAGAAAGTTGTTGTCCGAAGAAGAGTATGATTTAATCTTTGTAACAGGACCTCCGTTTTCATCCGTAGATGTAGCAGTTCAGTTGAAAAAAGAATTTGATATTCCCATGGTTATTGACTACCGTGACCTATGGTTTGGTTATCATTTCGCAATATACCCAACTCCATTTCATAAGAAGCTCGTAAAGAGCGGGGAGTATAGAGCCTTAAAAGCAGCTGATAGGATAATCGTGACAAACCGGAAGGTTAAAGAACGGATCATGGATTACTTTAAGTTCGTTCGTCATACAGACATTCTAATTGTCCCGCATGGTTATGATGTTACAGATTTCGAAGCTGCAGGTATTGAACCAAAACCAAAAGACAAGTTAATCCTTACCTATTCAGGTTTATTTTACGAATATATCACACCAAAGTATCTTCTAAATGCCTTCAAGCAGCTATTAAATGAGAAGCCGGAGTACGCATCTAATATTCAGCTGCAGTTTGTTGGAGTTTTGAGGAAATCCCTGGTAAACCAGATTAAACGGCTAAAATTAGAACAGTATGTTAAGATATCAGGTTATGTATCTCATTTAGAGTCAGTCAGAAAAATTAAATCCAGTGATGCACTTTGGATGATGATTGGTGAAGGCAGAAACTCTGATACTATTGTTACAGGCAAACTATTTGAGTATATAGGGTCCAAAAAACCTATTGTCGGTTTCGTTCAGGACGGTGCTGCAAAGTCTGTACTTCAGGAGTACGGCGCAAGTTACATTGCTGACCCATATGATTATACTCAGATTAAAGAGGCCCTGTGCAAGCTCTATGAGGATTTCAGACTAAATAAATTGCCGGTTCCTGCCGATGAGCTTGTAGAGAAATATAGAAGAGATAATCTAACTGCATACTTAACAAACGAATTGCAATTTTTACTTAAAGTAAAATAAATGCTTAGTTATTCGCTTTCGTTACTTTTGCGCAGTGTTCAAATTCGCTGAATACTCTTATAAAAGGAATGTAGTTTGAAATGATACCGCTTAATGTTCACTCCTACTACACTTTCTTAAACGGGGTAATTCCAATCAAGGCTCTCGTTGAGCGTGCCGCATCATACAATTTACCTGCCCTGGCACTCACAGATAATGAGAGCACTCACGGGCACATCCAATTCGCCAAAGAATGTAAAGCAGCAGGGATTAAACCAATATTCGGAGCAACACTATTCTTTGGGGAGCACGCCGATGATTATATTATTTTACTTGCAAAAAACAACGCCGGTTATTCCTTCCTCTGCAGATTAATTACACAAAAAAAACTTTCCACGCTTCTTCTGGAGCATATAGCAACCCGACCTGAGTCGGGGAATTTGATATACCTTACTCC
>CAIWTC010000586.1 GCA_903915485.1 uncultured Ignavibacteriales bacterium
AGCATTATTTATTCTCAACGAAATAAAGTGTTGCTGGGAGAACGCTTAAAAGCTGAAGTCCTAGAAATGATTGATGAGTACTGCGAAGACTTATCTGAAAATTATTATGAAGATGCACTGCTTGACAAAGTCAAAGAAGATACACTTCATACATTTATGATTGAAGTTAAGTTTGACACTGATGTATATCAGTCAATAGGCAAAGATGGTTTTGCTAAAAAGATTGCTGAAGCAGCAAAAGACTTCTATAAAAAGAAAGAGGAACTTATAGGGCAGGATATGCTCGCACAGATTGAAAGATATGCGTTCCTTTCAGTGATTGACAATAAGTGGAAAGAACACTTACGAGAAATGGATGACCTTAAAGAGGGAATCGGTTTAAGAGCTTATGGTCAAAAAGACCCGCTGATAGAGTATAAAGGCGAAGCGTATAAAATGTTTATAGAATTGCTGAAGGATATCCGTAACGAAACGGTTATGAATTGTTTTAAGATATTCCCGACGAGTGAGGAAGAAGTTAAAACAACAGCGAAAAGGCGCAACCCATCACGCATGGTTCTTCAAAAGAGCGATACTACAAATATTGGTCTATCATCCTCTTCTGAGAATACTCCTGAAGCGAATGCTAAATCAATTCCTGTTAGAGTTGAAGAACGCGTAGGTAGGAACGACCTTTGCCCTTGTGGTTCAGGTAAAAAATACAAACATTGTCATGGTAATTAATTATTTACAAGTTGAAGGAAATTAATGTTGAACTGATGCTACTAATTTTAATAATTTGATTTAGAGTATGTCAAGAAATAAAATATTAATAGTTGCTTTAGTAACAACTTTTTTAATAAGCGGTTGCTCTGTTTGGAGAGATTTTACTGCTTATTTCAATATGTATTATAATACTTCTGACTTATTTGATCAGGCTGAATTGCTTATCAAAGAAGGACAGAAAGACCCATTCGTAATAAATGACCCGCCGATTCAAGCTAATGCCCAGGCCCTTGTCAATAAGGTAATCGAAAAATGTTCAAAGATTCTGCAGTTTGATTCTAAAAGTTCATTCGTTGATGATGCCTTATTGATGATAGGGAAGTGCTTCTATTATCAAAAGAATTACATAAAAGCATTAAGAAAATTTGAAGAACTTCAGAACTCTTACCCTGAAAGCAGCTTAGTATTAGAAAGTCAGTTATGGTTTGCTAGAACTGAACTCCAGCAAAAGAATACAGAGAAGGGGTTGGCAGATTTACTGAAGGTAAGAAATAAAGCTGCTGAAGACGGGAATAATGATATTCTAACAGCAACTTACATTGAAGAAATAAAAAGTTACCTTGAACGGGAAGATTACATCAAGGTGCATTTTCTTGCGGCAGAATTACTTAAGATTGCTAATGACAATAAGTTGAAAGCTCGCGTTTTATATCTTCAAGGTGATATAAATGAAAAAGAGAATAAGTTGACTGAGGCGGTTGAGGCATATTCATCAATTCCGGATTATACTTCTGCTTATGAAATGAAATTTAACAGTGCAATAAAGCTTGTTAAAATACTTTTGAAAAAAGAAGAATATGACAGGGCATTAGATTTGTTGTACGACTTACGCTCTGAAGCTAAGTATAAAGAATTCTATGACCAAATTGATTTGGTTAAGGCGGTTACATATAAGAAAAAAGGTGACCTGGATAATGCATTAAAGATATTACTTCCTTACGATAGTTTATATATGTCATCTACTCAACTTGGAAATGCCCGATATGAAAAGGCTTCTATATATGAGCACGAGTTAAAAAATTATGACAGTGCTTTGGTTTATTATCAGAAAGCATTGTCATCAACGGCAACTGTAGAATATCTGCAAAGGATTAAAGAGAGGGCGTTTGTTTTTAATAAGTACTCAACTTATTTGGCTTCATATAATGATTTCAAGAAACAGTATTTCTATGTCTTGTACCCTGCAGAATTTAAGAAGGATTCGATTGCATTCGCAAGAGATACCGCTAAGACAAATGTATCGAAAGTAGCTGATACTACTGCGAAGATGGGGATTGTTTTAGAGCGTGAAAGGCGTTTTGAAGAAGTTGAGGGTGATGAGATTACATACTTGCTGGCAAAGAGTAAAGATACATTAAAGAAAGCTATTAAGTTAGCACCTCAAAAACCAATCCTTTCCGCTGATTCACTGAAAGTTAACCTTTCTAAATCTGCTATCGAGTTAGGCAGTTTGTTCCTGGTTGATTTGAATATTCCTGATTCGGCATTCTATTATTATAACTTGGCAATTAGCAATTATGACAATCAACAGTATCAGGCAAAAGCATTATTTGCTCTTGGGAGTTATTATCTGACTGTAAATGATACAATTAACGCTAATGCGCTTTTCAATAAAATATATGATGAGTATAAAACTGATAAGATAGTCAATAATGCGGCGATGAGGATTAATAAACCGAAGCTGGATTTCGATTTTGACCCTGCAAGAGAAAAATATCTTGAAGCAGAAAAACTATACAAAGAAAAGAAATACTCTGATTCATATTCCAAGTATTATGATATCGCCATTACCCATCCAAGTTCATCTTTTGCTGCAAAGTCTTTTTTAGCCGCAGGAAAGATTCTTGAGGATGATTTAAAGTTGTCGGATTCTGCTGCTGTTGTATACGATACATTGGTGGTGAAATATCCTTCCACGGTTTATGCTCAAAGTATTTTACCGAAAATTACATTTTATAAAGATGAGAAAAAGCGAATTAAGCAGGCGATTCAGGATTCACTTAAGGCAATCTCAGATTCAATTGCAAATTTAAGAAAAGCGGATTCATTAAAAATAATTGAGGCTGATTCTGCCTCAGTTAAGAAACCGGTTGATTCTGTCAAAGTAACCAAATCAGAAATTGTTAGGCCGGTAGTATCAGATTCATTAAGCAAAGTAGTTACTCCAACGACCGAGGAAAAGCCTGATTCAACATATAAACCAAATCTATTTGCTCCTGCACCCGACCCTAGCAAATTAAATTCAATTGAAAAGGAACCGGTTAAGAAGCCTGAAAACGAAGAGGAACCTGAGAAATCAGCGATGATTTATAAGCTGAATATTTATATCTATGGCTGCGGTTATCGAGCTAGTATAGCACTCGCTTTAAGTTAGATTTATTTTGATTGAATGCTATTAAATGAGTGAATCAGAAACATCAGGGACTAGTCCTAAAACAAAATTTAACTGGGACTTCACAAACAAGTTTAAGCATTTCTATTTTTCAACCAGGCTTAGAACAACGCTTTGGTATTCTTTACTTTTCCTTCTCCTCGAAATCATAATCGGTTTTGTTATTTATTTTTATCTTTATCAAAGATTAAATGAACAGCTGAATATATCTCTCGCAAAACAAGCTAAGGTTATATATAATCACTTTGCTGAAAGTCAACCTGAGTTTGATACATTTGAACCGGACTCATTGTTTAAGGCCCCCGATGAACTTGTTTGGAATATCATTTATGAGGCAGTAACACTAAATCCCCGCAATACCTATATTCAAATATCATACAACGATAAAGTTATTTATAAATCGGATAATCTTCAGAAAAATGAAATTGAGATTAAAGTAAATCCATCTCAAGAGGTCCAGTATTTTGAAATCATTGATGAAAATCTTTCTGAGCAGACATTACGCGTTGCCGTATTGCGTGCCGATAAATATAAAATAATTGTTGCCTTCCCGCTTATATTTATAACTGAAACATTAAAAAGTTTAAGTGATATTTACTTGCTCCTATTCCCAATATTTTTTATCATAGCAATTATTGGCGGATTCCTAATTTCTACCAAGGCACTTTCACGCTTAGATTCAATAATTAAGAAGACCGATGAGATTACAGTTCAAAACTTGAATGAGAAAATCCAGGGAGAGGATTACACCGATGAATACGGGCGA
>CAIWTC010000587.1 GCA_903915485.1 uncultured Ignavibacteriales bacterium
ATGGCACTGCTCCCATTAAGATTGGCGACAATATTATAGCATCTATCCCTCCCGAAAGTAAATACTCATTTAGCTTTGACTATAATGGGCCTTATCATCTTGAGTCTCCAAAATTCAGAGTTACGGTTGACCCCGAAAATAAAATCAGAGAATACATTGATTTTATTGACTCGTTAAGCAATAATAATATCGCGCTGTCGGGTATTATACTTGTCAATGAAGATACTACAAAGCCTTCGATAAAAGTATATGCAGACGGCAATCAAATCTTTGACGGAGACTTTGTTAATAAGCATCCTAAATTAAAATTTGAGTTGAATGATTTTGAGAAGAATGATCATACGACTAGACTTTTAGATTCAGCTAATATGGAAATTTACTTCAATGGAGAAAAGTTAATGTATCAAGATACTTCTTCATTGTATCATTTGACTTATGCGGCAAGAGTAGACAGTCCTAAATTAGTTGTTGATTATGTGCCGGGACCAAATCATGCTTTGGAACCAGGCGATAATGATTTAAGGATATTAGGTCAAACTGGTTCTAAGAAGTCCTATAAGGATACAACACTCACATTGAATGTAGCAAGCAGTATGCAGGTTAAATATGTATTTAACTATCCTAATCCATTTAAAGATGTAACCTATTTTACATTTCAAGTCAGTGATGTTCCTGAAGAAGTAGCAATTAAAATATATACTGTAGCGGGTCGACTTATTAAAAATATCAAGCGAACTTCGGCAGAGTTGACCTCGGGTCTTTCAACGGGTTTCAATAAATCAATAAGTTGGGATGGCAGGGATGAGGATGGAAATCCTGTTGCTAATGGTGTATATATTTACAAAGTGCTGATTAAAAAAGACGGCAAAGTAATAGAAGAGAAGTCCAAATTAGCCGTGATGCGGTAGTATGTTTCAATATAATTTGATTTTGTAAATTGAAGCAAATTATGGAGAAATATTCTTTCCCGCAAAAAGTAGTTTTGAGCATTTGCCTCCTTGGAATTTTTATTGTTACTATACTCAAAGCGATTAGACTACCTAATGGTTTTGCAAAAATACATTGGTTGACATCTTATGATTATGGATTTGTTAAGCGCGGGTTGATGGGGAGTATTGCTAAACCGCTGATACTTATGAATGGAAAGTCGGGAGCGGAGCAAATCATTAATGTTATTGGAATAGTTTTATTCGTGTTGCTGTGTGCAGTGCTTTTGTGGTTGAGTATGCGGATTGTTGTGAACTCATCATTTAATCGCTCGAGTATTATACTTGTACTGATATTTATTGCATCGCCTTATGTAGTTATGAGTGCACACCTTGTGGGATATTACGATGGGTTGGTAATTATGATTTCTTTTGCTGCCTGCCTTGCTGTTCTGAAAAACCACAATATATATGCCGCTATGATTTTGCTGATCGGTGTTTTCGTTCATGAAACAATCATGCTGATAGGATTTCCTGTAACGATATTCTTAGCACTATATAAATACATTCAAGAGAATGACATGCTGAATAAAAAGAAATTGATTTCTGATTTCATTATGAAGTCTATCGTGTTGATTGTTGTGCCGGTGATTGCGTTTATTGTTTTGGTTGTAGTTCAGGAATCGAGTTCTGTATCAAGTCAGCACAGCAGTTTAACTGCGTACTTGAAAAGTTTTAACTTTCCGGATGTAAGTGTTCAGAAAATAGAGGCTGCATTCTTCACATCATTTTCTGATTTTGTTAAGAACGAATCAAGATATTTTCCGGGTAGAGTATTTTACTTAAGGTATCTGCTGATAATCGGAGTTCCGCTTGCACTGATGCTGAATTATGCATGGGAAAATATAAAAGGTTCAATGCATTCGGCTTTGTTGTTTGTGCTCATACTTATATCCTCTTTGGTTCCACTGCTTATGCATTTGATTGCGTATGATATGGCCCGCATTTGGACTTATCCGCTGATATCTCTTTTTATGATAATTTGGGGAATAACTGAGATTGGTCCTAACAATAAGGATAATCTAATTTTCGAAAATAGTTCTCTCATTGCCGTCATCGCATGCCTCATGATTGAGTATTTTATGCGAATTGACCTTATGGATTACAAGGTTGAAAATATAACTAATATTTTTAGACTATCATTTTATGGTCCGGCAACTATTATTGTTTTCATGATTTTATGTCGGAAAATGTTTCCAAGGAAAGCTAAAACTGAAATACAAATGATTCCTTACATTGAAAATAAAGTTTAATAATTCTATATATGAATAAAAAATTAAAACCGCTTAAAGGTCTGACGCTAAAAGAACTTCAGGACTTATTTGTTTCTGAGGGAGAGGCAAAGTTCCGGGCTCTGCAAGTTTTTAACTGGATGTATAACTATAAAGTTACATCCTTCCATGATATGAATAATGTATCATTATCACTGAGAAATAAACTGGAGGATGAGTATTCTTTATTAACTCTTTCAATGGTTGAAAAGGCTGTGTCAAGCGATGGTGCGACGGTTAAGTTTTTGTTTAAGACAAATTCCGGTTCAATAATAGAATCGGTTATAATCCCTGATGAAAAACGGACAACTTTATGCATCTCTACGCAGGTCGGGTGCCCTTTGGATTGTAAGTTTTGCGCCACAGGATTGATGGGCTATAAAGCAAATCTTTCCGCAGGGGAAATTTTCGACCAATACCTGCTGGCATCGAAAAATTATGCTTCACCAATTACTAATATTGTTTATATGGGAATGGGTGAACCTCTGCTTAATTATGATTCGACTGTAAAATCTCTTTCGATATTTTCTGAAGAATTAACCAAGGGAATTAGTCTAAAAAAAATTACTGTTTCTACTTCGGGCATTCCGGAAAGAATCAGAAACCTTGCTGATACAAATTTGAAAGTTAAACTAGCCTTTTCCCTGCATTCATGTTTTGAGAATATCCGTTCCGAAATTATGCCAATCAATGATAAGTATTCTTTGAAATCTAATTTAGAAGCAGTTGACTATTTTCTTAAAAAAACCGGCGGCAGAGTTACTTATGAATATGTGATGCTTGAAGGAGTGAATGACAGGAAAGAAGATCTTACGGCGCTTATAAAACTCTCAAGAAGGATGCCTGCAAAGATTAACCTGATTCCGTTTAATTCACTTGCGCATATGAATCCTGAAGGAATGTCGGGTCGTTTGAAACCAAGTACAAAGGATAGAATTGAATTATTTGCCGACAAACTACGCGATGAAAATATAACTGTAATGTTGCGTAATACCAAAGGTCAGGATATTGCTGCCGCTTGTGGTCAGCTCGCAATTAAATTTGGAGATAAATGAAAAAACTTACTCACGATGAGATATCAGCAGACCGCGCTAAGTTGGAGTCCATAGCCACAGTAAAGAAACTTCCCATAGTTGTACTACTAAATAACATTCGCAGTTCATATAATGTTGGTTCAATTTTCCGCACATCAGATGGCGCGATGATTGAGAAGCTATATTTATGCGGATATACTTCTGCCCCTCCCCGTAAGGAAGTTATGAAAACAGCTTTAGGCTCCACCGAAAGTGTTGCGTGGGAGTACTGCGAAGATGCTGAGACGGTGATTAAAAAATATAAAGAGTTAGGATACAAAATATTAGCTCTTGAACTGACAGTGGACAGCAAATCTCACTATGCAATGACTAATGATGTGTTCCCTGCCTTGTTGATAGTGGGGAATGAAATTAACGGTGTGAATCAAGAACTCCTGGACTTGTGTGATGATGCGCTGGAAATTCCGCAGTATGGAATTAAGCAGTCGCTGAATGTTGCGGTTGCGTACGGAATTTCCGTATTTGAGCTGCGGAGAGTATTTGATTTAGGTGTCTGAAAAATGCCGACCGTTCATCAAATTGAAAAGTTTTCTCAAAATAATTTCCGTATATTCGGTTAATAAAAATATAGTGATAATAAATGAGTAGGAAATACATCTCTGGATTAAGCGTTGCTAAGCTCTCAGAATATGGAAGAGTGGCCCTTCTTGTGCTATTCTTTCAAATGCTGGGATTTGCTCAGACATCAGCTCCAAAAATTACGGATTGGGTAACTGACCAAACAGGAACGCTGAGTGACCAGGAGAAATCAATTCTTGGGAAGAGGCTTAAGTCATTTAACGATACTACTTCGAACCAAGTAATAATATTAATGGTTGCTTCGCTTGAAGGCAAACCAATTGAAGACTATGCACTTGAGATTGGGCGGAATAATCTTGTCGGTACAAAAGACAAAAACAATGGTATCGTATTTCTTATTGTAAAAAATGAAAAGAAAATGCGCATTGAAGTCGGACGAGGACTTGAAGGCGCCCTGCCTGATATTACTGCGGGTTCAATTATTCGTAAT
>CAIWTC010000588.1 GCA_903915485.1 uncultured Ignavibacteriales bacterium
ATAGTAAAGTGAAATAACGCTGTTCAACAAGGCAATCAATGATAATGTCACCATGTGTGATTCCAGCAACGCGGTAAACAAATAAAGTTTTCCAATGAAACCTGCCGTTGGTGGTAACCCTGTTAAGGAAACTAAAAAGATTGATAGCATCACGCCATAGAACGGCATTTTGTAACCTAAACCATTATAGTCATCAATGTGTTCTGAATTGATTTCATTTTTAATCAGCATAACAACAAAGAAGGCTCCGAGATTCATAACTATATAAACAGCTAAGTATATCAGGATGGCGATAATTCCGGGAGTGTTCATAGTTGTTAATGCTGTCATCAAGTATCCTGCGTGTGCAATACTTGAAAATGCCAACATTCTTTTCATATTGTCCTGCCAAAGTGCAGATAAATTACCTAATGTCATTGTCATTATTGAGAGATACATTATTATCTCTTTCCAATGGACAGAGTAACCGCCTAATTGGATGAAGAAAACATCTATAGGGTACACTGTGCGAATAAATCTGATGAGCAATGCAAATCCTGCTGCTTTACTAGCAACAGAAAGGAAAGCTGTGATGGTGATTGGCGAGCCTTCGTAAACATCAGGAGTCCAAAAATGAAATGGCACTGAAGAAATCTTATATCCTATTCCTGTGAAAACCATCAACGCAACAAGTACTGAAAGAATTGGGTTCGTTGAGAAAGCTAGTTTTCCGGCGATAACAAAAATGTTTGTTGAAGCAGTCATACCATAAAGAATTGATATTCCGAACAACATAATTCCTGAGGCAACACCGCCAAAAATAACATACTTCAAACTTGCTTCTGAACTCTTTTTTGAATTCTTTAGAAAACCAGCAAGCACATAACTGCTTAATGATACTAATTCAAGCGAAAGGTAAATTAGTAAAAAGTCAGTTGCGCAGACCAAGAGAAGCATTCCAAGAATCATTCCCAACATAAGTGAGTAATACTCACCAAATCTGTCTAGACACTCCTTAAGTTCTTTGCTCTTTTCCGAAAAGATAACAATGAAGAAAGAAGAGAACAGGATTAATATCTTGAAAAAGATACCCAATGCATCATAAGAGGCTATAGGTAGTCTTGGGGCAGCAGTCATTAACGGAATCGAACGCTGAATAGTAAGATAGTCATTAACTGCAAATCCGCCGGCAACTAATATTCCCAAAGCAGTCAAATAAGAAAGCACTTTTTTAGATTTTGGGAAAGCTAAATCAAAACTTAAGACTACAACCAAAAATAAGGTTATTGCCATTTCAGGTCTTAAATATTGAAGGCTCTCAAAAAAATAATTCGTATTCATAAATTAATTTATAATTTCTTTGTTTTCTAGTTTATGCTCAAAACAATTTAGTGAATATTAGCGAGTACTTTTACTAACTGATTGACTGTAGAATTCATGATATCCAACATTAATGAAGGATAGACTCCTAAAATCAATACTGCAATTGCTAAAGGAATCAACATTGCGTATTCGCGGGCATCTAAATCCTTTAGTGTTACCCATTTTTCATTTAGATTGCCAAGGTATACTCTTTGTAATGCCCAAAGCATATAACCTGCGCCTAATAAAATACCAAGAGTCGAGCAAATGGTTATAATGCGAATTCCAAGTGCTGGAACATTCAAGAATGCGCCTAAAAAGACGAAACTTTCAGAAATGAATCCGCTCAAACCAGGCAGTCCAATCGCAGCAAAGAATGCAACGATAACAAAACCTGTATAAATAGGCATTTGATTTGCGATACCACCAAAATCATCTAAGCCTCTTGTATGAGCTCGGTCATAAAGCACTCCAACGCAAAGGAAGAGCATTGAGGTAATTGTTCCATGGTTAAACATCTGAAGTACAGCACCGGAAATTCCGACACTATTAAGTGATGCCATTCCTAACAGAACAAATCCCATATGCGAAACTGATGAATAGGCAATAAGTTTTTTGAAATCTTTCTGAGCCATTGCACAGAGCGCACCGTATATGATGTTTATCATACCGAACATTGCAATAACCCAAGCATACTGATAAGTTATTTCAGGGAAGATTGTAAAGTTAAATCTTAATATTCCATAGGTCCCCATTTTAAGCAAGACACCTGCAAGAATTACGCTTATAGGGGTCGGTGCTTCAACATGCGCATCAGGTAGCCAAGTATGGAAGGGGAACATAGGTATTTTAATTGCGAATCCAACAAAGAGACCAATGTAAGCATACAACCTGAAGTTTGCATTTGTCATTGACAGTATTCCGCCATCAACAAAGTTCTTAGGGTCCATCATTGCTAGAATGTTGAAAGTGAAAATCTTACTTCCGTTAACAGTTTCTTGAACACTTAGATAGAGTCCAATCATCACCATTAGGATGAAAATACTTCCCAACAATGTGTAAAGGAAAAACTTGATAGCAGCATATTCTTTTCTTGGACCGCCCCATATTCCTATTAAGAAATACATTGGAAGCAGCATCAATTCCCAGAAAATGTAGAAAAGGAAGAAATCCAAAGATATAAACACTCCCATCATTCCTGCTACGAGGAGAAGATAAAGTGCAAAATATCCTTTCACCGATTTATTGATGTTCCATGATGAAAGAGCAGCTATGAATCCGACAAGTGCTGTCAGGAAAAGCATCGGGGCGCTAAGTCCGTCAATGCCTACAAAATAGTCAATCTTGACCATCTTGAGCCAAGCAAGCCCGGTACTTACCTGAATCCAAGGCAATCTTTCAACAAATTGGAAGCCTGCTACATCGTTGATTCCTCCTTTTGCATAATCATAATGCATCCAGATGAAGGCAGCGATAACCAGCTGAACTCCGGTGATAAATAGTGTAAAAATCTTAATCAGATTCTCCTGTTTTCTTGGCATTGCCAGAATGATAAACACTCCAAGAATTGGGAGAAAAGTTATGATCGAGAGTAAATGATATTGCATAATAAGTTTCCTACCTAATCAAAAAACTTTTATATAAAAATAAATATTAAAACTATAATAGAGAATATAACCATCACAAGATATGTCTGAACTTTTCCTGTCTGAAGTTTGCGAAGGAAAATTCCGAACATTCCTGTAAGGATAGCGAGGAAATTAACAAGTCCATCGACAATGTACTTATCAATTGCATTGCTAAAAGTTGACACAGTTCGAGTAACGCTAGCGCTTGCATTCACTATACCGTCAACTATGTTTGCATCAAACCAATTGAGAATTTTGCTAAGGAGCATTACAAACCCGACAAAAACAGAATTGTAAAATTCATCAAAATACCATTTGTTCAAGGAGAAGTTATATAAGGGTTTAATCTTTTCAACAAAAGCATCAAGGTTGACAACTTTTTTGATATAGAAAAGATATGCAGTAAAAATACCCAAAATAGCAACTAAGAGAGATAAACCCATTGCAGGATAATGCGCAGAATGAAGTGCATGTGTATACTCTTCAGAATGAATTATTTGTTCGTTCTTTTTAGCTTCAACATTCTCTGCTACAGGCTCGGTTTCATTATGAGATTTAGAAACCTCTGCAACTTCAGGTTGTTTCTCATTCATAAATTCGTATCTCAGGGAAGCAGGAACAACACTTGGGGGTGTTTTAATCCAACTGCTTAATGTCCATCCTTTACCGGCGTCCAATGGATTTGCAGTGTAGAAAGCAAATATTGAAAGAACTGCAAGAATGATTAATGGAACAGTCATCAGTGCTGGCGATTCATGCGCATGGTCATACTTGTGTTGATTTCTTGGTTCACCGTGGAAAGTAACGAAAATCAATCTGAACATATAAAATGCTGTTAACAATGCAACTAAGAATCCGGTGATGGCGAAAATCTTATATCCTGTTAGACCACCAAATGCATAGGCAGAGGCAAGAATGCCATCTTTAGATAGAAATCCTGAGGTCAATGGTATACCGCTTATAGCCAATGAATATATAACAAACGCTGCGTAGGTAATTGGAAGTTTTTTCCTCAGTCCACCCATTTGTCTGATATCCTGCTCGTGATGCATTGCATAGATAACTGAGCCTGAACCAAGGAATAAACCTGCTTTGAAGAAAGCATGAGTAATCAAATGGAAGAAACCGAATGAATAAGCACCTACACCAAGGGCCATAATCATATAGCCTAACTGGCTTATAGTTGAGTATGCTAATATCTTTTTAATATCTGTTTGAGTAAGTGCAATAGTCGCGGGGATAAATGCTGAGAGCGCACCGATAATTGCGATGAATAAAAGAGCATCTCCTGTAAGCATTGGGAAAATTCTTACTGTCAGATAAACACCAGCTGCAACCATTGTAGCTGCATGAATCAAAGCACTGACAGGAGTCGGACCTTCCATTGCATCAGGAAGCCAAACATGAAGAGGGAACTGAGCAGATTTACCGATTGCACCGCAGAAAAGAAGTATTCCTGTAGCAGTTAGCCAAAAACCTGAATTAAGAGGCATCTGACCTGCTTTAATCTGAGCAAAAATAGCTTCAAATGTAAATGTGTGGTATGTAGAGAAGATTAATAAAATACCTGCCAACATACCTAAATCACCAATTCTATTAGTGATAAATGCTTTCTTAGAAGCATCGGATGCTGATTTCTTCTCGTACCAAAAACCAATTAAAAGATAGGATGAAAGTCCTACTAATTCCCAAAAGATATACATCATCAATAAATTGTGTGTGAACACGATTCCTAACATTGAAAATGTGAAAATTCCTAAGTAAGCGAAATATCTGCTATATCTTTTGTCGCCTTTCATATACTCAATAGAGAAATAATGAACGAGGGCAGAAATAAGACAGACAACAAACAACATTAACACAGTTATATTGTCTATCATGATTCCTAATTCAACTGTTACCTTACCGAGAAGTGGAACAATACCTAAATTAATCCATAAGAATTCTTTTTGGAAGGGGGGAGCATCAGCAAAATATGCTAATCTAATAAATAGCATATAAATACTTATTCCAAGTGCAATAGTTATTATCGCAACTTCAAATAAGTATAGCCACTTAAACCTTTTTCCGTAAAGAATAGTTACAGTGAATCCTAATAACGGCAGAAAAAGTACAACTAGTGCCGCTTGTATAAAAGAGAGTTCATTCATAAATATTTAGTCTCTAAGTTTATCAATTTCATCAACATTTACTTGATTAAAGTTCTTATAGATATTAAGAACAATTGCGAGGGCTATCGCGGATTCAGCAGCTGCAAGAACAATCACAAACAGGGCAGCAACCTGACCGAATCCCACATTCCCATTAAATTTGGCAAAAGTTATAAAGTTAATATTTGCTGCGTTTAATATCAACTCTAATCCCATCAAAACCATAATAGCATTTTTCCTAGTAACTACTCCATATAAGCCGAATGAAAACAGCAATGAACTTACTATAAGAAAATGCGCAATACCTATTTCCTGCATAAAATCCTCTATTACTTTCTAGCGATGCTTGCGGCACCAATTAATGCTATCAATAACAATACACCTAATACTTCAAAAATCAGAATGTACTGGTTCATCAAAATATTCCCGATTGTTCTAAGCGTATCCGCTGCAACAGGAGTATTAGCACTCACAATCCATCTGTTATTTGTCATCGAAGCAATCAAAACTCCGCTAAACATTCCGACAATAATGGAGGCGGGCAGTACTTGAAACGCGCCTGTTTTAATTTCTGTGTCAGTTATTTTGTTGGTAAGCATAACTCCGAATAATAACAATATCAGAATTCCGCCAACATAAACTATTAACTGAACTATAGCTATAAAATCAGCGCCGAGTAGTGCGTAAAATCCGGCAACGCCGAAGAAAGTAAGCAACAAATTAAAAGCTGCATAAATCACATTCTTTGTTGTTACAACAAAGTAAGCGGAGAGCAATATGATGGCTGCAAATAAATAAAATGAAACTGTGTAATAAGTCATGCGTCACCTGCTGGTTTAGAGGCTGGTTCTTCAGCCTTTGGAGGTTTTGGAGCAGCCTTAGCAGCGGCTTTTTCTGCTTCCATTTTTGCGAAGTTACTTTTCTTTTCTGCAATTTCATCAGCATTCAAAGTAACAAAAGAATAATTAAGCCCTGAGCGCTCGAATTCTGAAAACTCATAAGCATCTGTCATGTATATACACTCAGTTGGGCAGGGGAAAACGCAAAGTTGACAAAAACAGCATTTAGCTATGTCAATATCAAACTTGGTTACCCACAAAGCTTTCTTTTTACCTTGAGAGGTCTTTCCTAAATCTTCGGTCGGCATTGATTTAACTGTTTCTATAGAGATACAGCTAACAGGGCAAGCGCGAGCGCATTGGTCACATCCAATACAGTCATCCATGTTGACATAAAGCCGATTTCTGATTCTATCAGCCATTGGAAGTTTAACTTCCGGATACTGTATTGTTACCGAAGGAACAAATAGATGTTTAAAAGTAATCTTCATACCAACGAAGAGAGTATAAAGAGCAGTATATATATTTTTAAAGTAAGTTGTCATATAGAATAGTTCTGTTCTATTATAAAACCATGATTAAAGCAACAATTATAAGATTAACAACTGCAATTGGAATTAAGTATTTCCAACACATTGCCATTAACTGATCAACCCTTAAGCGGGGAAGTGTCCATCTCAACCACATTTGGACAAATACAAAGAAGATTCCTTTTGAAGCGAACCAAAAGAATTCCTCAATAGGTCTTAGCCATGAAATTCCAAGTGTGTTTCCTAAATATCCAAAAGGGGATTGGAAACCGCCAAAGAAGATTGTAGCAACAATAGCAGAAACTGCAAACATGTTTGCGTATTCTGCTAAAAAGAACATGGCAAATTTCATACCTGAGTATTCAGTGTGATAACCGGCAACAAGTTCTGATTCCGCTTCGGGAATATCAAAAGGAGTTCGGTTAACTTCAGCAAGAGTCGAGATAAATATAACCAAGAATCCTACGAACATTGAAGGTATTAAAGCAAATTTATGCCATCCCGCTGCATACCCGCCGAAGATAAGCCAGTTATAAAACGACGAGGTTTGGTCAGTGCTCAACTTGTGCAGGTTAAGAGTTCCTGTCATTACAATTACTGTGACAATTACTAGTGTAGTCGGAATTTCGTAACTGACAATCTGTGCTGCTGAACGAACAGCTCCCAGGAGAGAGTACTTATTATTAGAGCCCCATCCTGCCATAAGTATTCCTGCCACTACTAAACTTGTAACTGCTACTATATATAGTAATCCTAAGTCAAGGTTTGTTCCGATGTAAGCAGAAGAAAAGGGGATAGCGGCAAATGCTGCGTAGCTACCTGCGAATACTAATACCGGAGCAAAGTTAAATAGCTTTTTATCAGCATCAGCGGTGACGATGTCTTCTTTTTGCAACAGTTTAAGAATATCAGCGAAAGATTGCAGCCATCCATGCCAACCGACTCTCATTGGTCCAAGTCTGTCCTGCATGTGAGCACTTACTTTTCTTTCGAGGTAAACTGCAAAAAGTGCAAAAGGAATTATAAAAGTTAAGGGGATAATGCTGTTAATTAGTGAAGAAATAGCCGCATTACCTGTAAGCTGTAATAAGAAATCATAAATCATCTATCTACCTCACCTAACACAATATCAATACTTCCGAGAATTGCAATTACATCTGCAACGAGGTGTCCTTTGCTCATCTCACCTAAGATTCCAAGATGGATAAAAGAAGGAGCGTGAACTTTTACACGGTGTGGTTGAAGTCCGCCCTTGCTGACGATGAAATATCCTAACTCACCGCGTGGGTTTTCTACGCGAGTGTAAATTTG
>CAIWTC010000589.1 GCA_903915485.1 uncultured Ignavibacteriales bacterium
ACGAAACTTCATTATGTAGGCGCAGGAAAAACTATTGCAAGCTATCCCGGCAAGATAAATATCAATATGACCGGAAAGCCGTTGAAGAAAGATTGGCTGCATTGCAATTCGGTTGATTATAATGACAGCCTTGGTCACATAGTTGTGAACAGCGTGCATGGGGAATTTTATATAATTGACCACGATAACACATTTATTGCAAACGATACTGCCGCAAGCATTGCATTGGCTGCTTCTACCGCGGGAGATTTTCTATATAGATTCGGTGACCCTGCAAGATATAATCAGGGAGACCCGCCATCAATTCTTGCTGATTGGACATTCTCTACGACCGGGAATAAGCAAATCGGCGGAAGTCATGATGTTCATTGGATAAAATCAGGTTTACCGGGCGCGGGTAATATTCAAATATTTAATAATGGTGAATATTTATTTGAGAGAGTGTCGCAGTCATACATATTTGAAGTTAATCCTTATTACAATTCAAGTAAGGTTAATACGGGGGCTTATGTGAATCCACCGACTGCAGGATATTACACGTGGATTTTCCCAAACAAAGATGCGATGAAACAGAATAAACTGATATCAAATCAAGTTACAAAAATTTACTGCTCGAAGAACGACCAGAATTTTTTCAGTACAATCGGCGGAAGTGAGCAGAGACTTGTGAATGGTAATCTGCTGATATGTTCTGATTCGCAGGGTCATTTGTTTGAACTGGCGAATGACTCAACAATTGTGTGGGAATATATTAATCCGGTAACATCAGAAGGAATTAAGCAAACTATAGTAGAC
The DNA here is from genome assembly GCA_903915485.1 of uncultured Ignavibacteriales bacterium. Classification (GTDB taxonomy): domain Bacteria; phylum Bacteroidota; class Ignavibacteria; order Ignavibacteriales; family Ignavibacteriaceae; genus CAIYTF01. Next base: position 796 of record CAIWTC010000589.1, read on the forward strand.
CAGTACCCGATGTATAACTCCGTCTTCAGAGCATATCGGTATACTTCAACTTCTGCGCCGTTAGTTGGGAAAAGTTTGCTGAGGAAAAGTACTATTACAGGAAAAATTCCGGCATACTATAAACCGGATAATCTTAATTCCGGTGTGGATATTTATAAAAGCGGAATCCCTAGTCAGTTTGAACTATTGCAGAACTATCCGAATCCGTTTAATCCTGTAACGGTTATAAATTATCATATTCCTAAGAGCAGCAATGTTTCGTTGAAAGTATATGACTGTATGGGAAGAGAAGTAAAAACTTTAGTTAATGAAATTAAGACGGCAGGGTATCATCAGATACAGTTTAATGGAAGTCAGTTAAGCAGCGGAATATATTACTATCAACTGCTTTCAGAAAATTTCAAACAGACAAAAAAATTATTGCTTGTAAAATAGTATATTTAGAATAATAAACGGAGAAATCGATTGCGTACTTATAAAATCACTATCAGTATTTGTGTGCTTATTATGTTTAACTCCTTCAGTTTTGCACAAACGCAGACTGTAGGGCTGTTCAAGAATGATACATCGAAAGTATTTAAGGGATATACCTTATTTGCACCTAAGCAAAACACAATGACATACCTCATTAACAATGAGGGAAGAATTGTCCACAAGTGGAGCGCAAGTAAATTTCCCCCGGGACAATCAGTGTATCTCCTTGAGAATGGTAATTTGCTTAGGTCGTGTATGACTAAGGGTCAGTTAAGCAGCGGCGGAGGCGAGGGCGGTAGAATCGAAGAGTATAACTGGAATGATAGTTTGGTTTGGTCAACCGATTTTTCAACT
>CAIWTC010000590.1 GCA_903915485.1 uncultured Ignavibacteriales bacterium
AAACAGAAGACTGTTCTCCGTTTGCGATAACAAGAAAATGATTGTCATGAATGCGGATAACGGTAAAGTTATTGCTGATTTGCCAATCGGCGAGAACACTGACGGTGCTGCATTTGATAGTGAAACCGGTTTTGCATTCAGCGCAAATGGTGAAGGTAATATAACAGTGGTTAAAGGTGATGGTGATAAATACAGTGTAGTGGAAAATATTGTTTCTCAATCAGGCGCAAGAACAGTTGCAATTGACGGAAGCACCGGAAATATATATCTGCCGACTGCACAGTACGGACCAAAACCTGAAGCGACTGCAGATAATCCAAAACCAAGAGCAAAGATGATTAAGGATTCGTTTGTTGTTTTGGTTTTTGGGAAATAAGTTTTAGATAAATAGTATTGGTGATAAAAATATTGTGTTGGGGCTCAAGATTATATGTAGGGGCTCAAAATTTTGAGCCCCTACAATTACTAAATTATTTAACCGGTCTGAATTTTGCCGTGAAATGTCTGAGCATTGGTGCTTCGTAGGTTATTTCGTAACCTTTAATATTTTTACGGTTCTTAAACACTTCTAGAATTATTTCCACAACATAATCAATGTGCGACTGCGTATAAACGCGGCGGGGAATTGCTAATCGCACAAGTTCCATTGGCGGGGGAATCAGTTTACCGTTTGCATCTTTCTTGCCGAACATTACGCTGCCGATTTCCACACTTCTAATTCCGCCTTCCGTATAAAGTTCGCAGACAATGCTTTGTCCCGGGAATTGTTCCTGAGGTACATGGGGTAGAAAGCGTTTCGCATCTAAATAAATTGCATGACCGCCCGGAGGTTCGATGATGGGCACTCCTTCTGCTAAAATCTTTTCGCCAAGATATTCGATGCTTCTGATTCTGTATTCCAAATAGTGTTCGTCAAGGACTTCTTCAAGTCCCTGTGCTATTGCCTCCAAGTCTCTTCCTGCTAGTCCGCCATAAGTTGGGAACCCTTCGGTGACTATTAAAAGATTGCGGCAGTTCATTGCAAGTGTTGAGTCGTTCATGGCGAGAAATCCGCCAATGTTTACGAGAGCGTCTTTCTTTGCACTCATGGTCATTCCGTCACAGTATGAAAACATTTCCTGTGCAATTTCTAATAGGGGTTTATCTCTGTATCCCGGTTCACGCATCTTTATGAAATAAGCATTCTCTGCAAAGCGGCATGCATCAAGGAAGAACGGAAGGTTATATTTCACGCATACTGCTTTTGCTTCGCGGATGTTCTGCATTGATACCGGTTGACCGCCGCCTGAGTTGTTCGTAACTGTCATCATAACAAGTGGAATATTTTCGGGACCAGTTTCCTTAATAAACGATTCAAGTTTTTCTATATCCATATTGCCTTTGAAGTCGGCGCGGATTTCGGGATGCTTACCGGTTTCGTTAAGCAAGTCAACTGCCTCCGCATTGGTATATTCAATGTTAGCGCGGGTGGTATCAAAGTGGGTATTGTTGGGAATAAATTTACCTTTGCCGCCGGTTATTGAAAAAAGAATTTTTTCCGCTGCACGACCCTGATGGGTTGGGATAACATATTTAAGTCCCGTAATTTTTTTTACCATTGCTTCAAAACGGTAAAAGCTTCTTGAGCCCGCATAGGACTCATCGCCCTGCATGATTCCCGCCCACTGCATTGAACTCATCGCAGAGGTACCGCTGTCTGTAAGTAAATCTATCAGAACATCATCAGCTTTAATTAGGAAAGGGTTGAAGCCTGCTTCCTCAAGAATATTGATTCGCTCTTCTTTTGTTGTAAAACGAATGGGTTCAACGGATTTGATTTTGAAGGGTTCGATAATTGTTTTCATTGTGCATCATTCTTATAAACTTAATAAATCTTATTTTCTACTAATTAAGTATAAGGAGAAATAAATTTACCGCAAATTTATGATTTCATAAGGCTTAAAATATCAAGTTTAGAGCATCTCACAGATTTCCGGTGTGATCTGCGTCTCACGCTTGTTTATATCACAAATTATTGTTAAACTATGTATTATTATTGAACTCAAGTTTATTATATGGATATGGTTGAGGGAAGTATGACCGGTGGGTTATCTTCAAGTATTTGAAAGCTCAAGTATTTATTAATAAACATAGTACATCAAAAAATTATTACTTAAAAGGCAAAGAACAATTTTTATCCGACGGTTTTGGGGGGATGCCGCCGGATAATATAATTATTTAGAAAGCGGATAATATTATTTATTCAGAGATGAAAACCCCAACTAAAACAATGAAATTAGTCATTGATGAGAACATAGCTTATATTCGCGAGACTTTTGCGGGCTATGGTGAAATTGTATTATCACATGGAAGAAAAATAACAAATGAACTTCTAAAAGATGCCGATGTTTTGATTGTCCGTTCAATCACTAATGTTAATGCAGAACTGCTGCAAAACACAAATGTAAAATTTGTCGGAACAGCAACAATCGGTACCGACCATATAGATAAAGAATACTTAAAGCAGAATAACATTGCCTTTGCTGATGCCAAAGGGTGCAATGCCGATGCAGTTACAGAATATGTTTATACGGCAATAAGTAAGTTCCTGGTAGAAAGCGGGACTCCATCCGAAGGAGTAAAGTTAGGAGTGATAGGTCGCGGAAATATTGGCGGTAGAGTCGTTAAACTTGCACCGTATCTTGGTCTCAAATTACTGGTTAATGATCCGCCTCTGCAAAGACAGGGAGTGAAGTATCCTTTTGTTGACCTTCAGACAGCGTTGTCTGCGGATATATTAACAATTCATACCCCTTTATATAAAAGCGGGATTGATAAAACTTTGCATTTAATAAATTCTGACAATATCGGAAGAACACAAAATATAAGATTCCTTATAAACGCTTCCCGCGGGGAAACAGCGGAAACATTTGCGCTGACCGAACTCACAAAGGAAAGAAAAATCCCTCTCTGCCTTGATGTTTGGGAAAATGAGCCTAAAATAAATTCCGAGTTGTTAAGTTTATCCAGGTTTGCATCTCCTCATATCGCGGGTTATACTCTTGAGGGGAAGATTAACGGGACGATGATGATGAAAAAAGCCCTGGATAAGTTTATTAATTATTCTGATACTTTTACACTTCTGCCACCGCTGGTTGAGGATAGCCGCATACAGTTACAGTCTAACAAACCTATAATCGAAATTCTTTATGAGGCGAGCAGATTTGTTTATAAAATCGAAAAAGATACTGAAATATTAAAGCAGGCTGCCGGTATGCCTGCAGAAGAATCCGGAAAATATTTCGATAGTCTCCGGAGGAATTATGAACTTCGTAGAGAATTTACAAATTATACAATTGAACTACTTCCTTATAATGCACAGGCCGCAAGGGTGCTAAGGATGTTTAGATTTAATGTGGTATAGGGTGTGTAAGGGGAGGGGTGCTGATTTATTGCTGAAATACAGCTTTAGCAGTTGTATTTGAAAAAAATAATTCATACATTTTTATAGAGATTTAAAAGTGCCCGGGAAAAATGATGGGATCAGGAAATATGGTCACTGGGTTACGGTACTTCAAACTCATAAAGTTGTTAAGATAAAGCTGATAATCAATTGAGGGTTCTGTATAAAAACAGTCCCCATAATAAAATATATTATTATTGTTAGACGGTTTAATACACATAGAGAAAGGTTGTTATGAGAAATGTTGGACTGAAGATAATCTCTTCGCTAATACTAATTCTTATTTATGGCTGCGGTACTTCAAGAGTTGCCACGCAACAGACCGGAGCGCAAATCGAAGAAGCCCTCCCCCAATACACACCCACAGGAAAAGAACCTAAAGTTGCAGTCTTTGATTTTGCCAACGGTTCCTTTTACGAATCAAACACACTTGGCCCCGGCATCGGAAGCATGGTTGAAGCTGCTCTTGTAAGAAGCAGAAGATTTGTTGTTGTTGATAGAAAGAATCTTGAAACAATGTTCAAAGAAGGCAAACTTATGCTTGACGGGTTGACAAGCCAATTAGATTATAATAGAGTTGGCCAGCAATTGAACATTGATTATATGGTCACGGGAACTGTTTCCGAGTTTGGTGTAAAAAATGAAGGAACTTCATTTACCGGCGGCGGGGTTGGACTTACGAGTATGGCCGGTGCAGGTATCAGATTAAACTCAGATGAGGCTACAGCGCGGGTAGTTGTTGATATAAAAATAACAAATGTTGTGACGGGTCAGATAGTTTATATCGGCTCAGTCATTGGCGAACAGTCTTCCAAGAACACAGGCGTTGGTATATTACTCATTACTACTGCAGGAACGGGGTTCATGGGTGTCAGCAGCGGTATTCAAGGATTTGACCAAACATTGGCGGGACAGGCAGGCAGAGTTGCTGCCGCAAAATTTGTCAGAGAATTAAGCACTTCAAACTTCAATAAAAACTAAAATAGAAGGAAAAGAACATGAATAGGAAAAATACCTTAAGGTCGCTTTTATTGTTACTTCCCCTCATCTATCTTACGGGGTGTGCTCCTGCTCCTTTGTTCATGAACAAAGGTGAGGAACTGAATGATAAAATTAAGAAAACGAAAACGAAAGTTGCAGTTCTGCCGAATGTTGACTGGTCAGAAGACCCTACTTGTTGTCAAGGTTATGGTTTGTCCGGCGGACTTGGCGGCTTGATTTCCAGAGGTTATGCTTATGAAAACGGTGGGTTGGAATTTAGCAATGAAATTATGAAATCCCTTTGGAAACAGAATGTATGCTTCTTAGCTAAGAAGAAAGATATTTTGGAAGCATGTCAGAAAAACCGTCTCACAAAAAATGAATTATTTCCTGAATTTGAACCGGCATTCTTGAACTGCTTAACACCAAGAGCTACTCCTATTGAGACTCCCTCAAATGTCGGAAACGGGCAAACACCTAATTATGATAAACTTTATAAAATCGGAAATGATTTGGGGGTTGACCTTCTTTATATAAGCCGTTTATCTGTTAATGCTCAGGCAAAGGTTTGCGGGTCAGGACTTTCAGGAATTATCCAGAGTTTTGTTGGTGGATATAGAAATCAACTTGTTCAGGTTGATTTGATTGTCTTAGATGTTAAGAAGAAGGAAGTGCTTTCATTCGGTGTGTTCGGTGCCGGTGAATGGCTTTCTGCAAATCAAAAACCGGAGAAGCTTGACAACTATGGAAAAGCAATGGTTTATTATTTCAACATGCCAACAGATGAAACAATGAGGAAAAAAGCCTTAGCCTCGGCAGCAAGCTTTGTTACTACTTATGTGATTAATGTGTTTCTGAATACAGGCTCAAGTATGGCTACAAGTGCTATAGGCATTCCAATGGGCGGAGGACTTCAGTTGGGTGCGGAGTTTAAATTTGAATATAACCTTGATGATGTTACCTGGCAGCAGTATGGCCCAACATATTTTGATGATAATTATGGATGGAAACAATCCGAATACTTACAGGCAGTTTCTCAATAACGAATATGAAGCCAGGTTGGTTTCTTAAGTTTATATTAATTTTATTAATCCCCTGCATCTGCAGCGGACAAGATTGGGGGAGATGGAAATATTCCACTCCCCCTAATAATTATATTCAGCAAAACTCGGCAGCGGGGCAGGCTGAAAATGTAGGTTTAGCTCTAATACGATATTATCAAAAAAATGTTTCCCCTCTGCAGGGACCACGATGTCCGTGCGTGCCCAGTTGTTCTAACTATGTGCTTGGCGCCATAAAAGAATTTGGAATTATATACGGAACACTACTGGGGATAGACAGACTTTGTTACAAAGAAAATTATTTTATTCGAAATTCCACTTACTTTAGGATAGTTGATGCACATGGCAAAACAAAAGTATATGACCCCGTTAAGATTGGTAATGTTTTTGGTAATCACGATTGGCGGGATGTTTACCCCTTTATCGGCGCAAAAGCAATCACCTTTAGGGACTGATTCTCAACTATCAAACTCCCGCTATCTTGAAACGATTCAGGTTTTAGATGATCCTTATATTTGTTTCTACGAAAACTTACGAAATTATTACTCGACCAATGATACAAATCTTAAATGGCAATATGCAGAAAATGCACTTGCGTATTCTGCTAAGACCGGGCAGTATCTCATTTCAAAAAAATTAATCGAGCAACTTTACTCGGAGAATAAAAGTAATCAGCCAAGGGTTAACAAACTTCTGCTTCATTTATCGGATTGCTATAATTTAAGTCAGAATGGTGAAGAAGCATTCGCCTACTTAAAA
>CAIWTC010000591.1 GCA_903915485.1 uncultured Ignavibacteriales bacterium
ACATTTTTCAAAACTAATTTTTTAGAAAAGTCAAGACAACCTAATGACAATAAAAGAAATCATTCACGGATCTAAGGAATATATTGAGGAAATTCAGCTAAGACTGGAAATCCTTAGAAACCCACTGGGATTGGAATTCAGCACAGCAGAATTGGACGATGAAAAATCACAATTTCATATCGGGATATATCAAGGAACTGAGTTATGCGGCTGTCTGGTACTAAAGCCTGTCGATAAAATAACCATACAAATGCGCCAGGTTTGCATAAAACTCGCACTCCAAAAGAATGGCTTAGGTAAAAAATTGGTGAGTTACTCGGAAGTATTTGCGAAAGAAAAGGGTTTCAGAGAAATGATTCTACATGCAAGGGAAACAGTTGTTCCATTCTACAAGAGAATGGGATATGCAGTAAATAGTGAAAAATTTATCGAGGTTACAATCCCTCATTTTTCAATGATTAAAGAAATAAAATAAGCATGCTCCCTGCCCCGTGCTCCCTATATTCACTAAGCAAACGAGATTAAATAATAATCATAGTCTCCCTAAATTGAAGGCCAAAATATAACAAACCGCTTCATCGTGCTCCTTGCTCCCTTATTATTACATGTAGCATAATCCATTGATATTAAACAAGTTACAGTGATTTGCATAATCTCTATAATATTATATATTAAATGATTATCTCGTGCTCCCAAGTGTTCTATTGTAGATGGTCAATTCAAGATTAAATTCTTAGAAGACTGAAGGGTGGTATAAGAACCGGTTGTTGTAAAAAGATGGTTTGTTTGGTGGAGCAATGTAACTTTCTAAGTAACATATTCAATAGAAATAAGTTATTGTGCTCCCACTATGCTAGCGTATAAATATCACCGATAGAACTAATTCCCAAGGACATTTTGGAATTATTTAGAGTATTTTTGAGTCTTATTAGTGGTTCGTCCATGGGTTCCATACCCAACTTAAATGTCTCACAGTGAATCGGGATAAATACCTTAGCCTTCATATCTCCTGCCATTTTTACTGCCTCCTCGGGGCTGCAGTGCTTCGTTTTCCATGGGTTGTAGGCACCAATTGGCATGATTGCCACATCAATGTCTAACTTCTCATTAAGGTAACTGTCAGTTAAGGCAGTATCACCGCCAAAGACTATTTTCTTCCCTTTACAATCAAGCAGATACGCATTGAAACTTCTACCGTCCTTAAAAAATCCTTTAGAACGGTCTTTCTCCCAGGGGAAACGCCACCCGAAATGCTGCGTCTTGAATGCCCTGACTCTTATTCCCTCCCATACTGTTTCTTCATCCCAATCGAGTTCCTTGATTGATTTCCAGGCTAAATCATCTGAAATGTCTGCAGTATTGTAGGCAGTGATACAATCTATTTGCTTGGCAAACTTTTCCGTCAAATACTTTAATGTGGGATAGTCAGTGTGATCCATGTGCCCATGTGAAAGAAGTACTAAGTCAATTTTGGGTAAATCTTCTATCGCAATAGCAGGTGCAGAGTATCGTGAAGGACCTAATGTTGTTCCAAGAAAGGAAATTCCAATGCTGCGGTACATAACCGGGTCAGTGAGTATATATTTACCATAAAAGTTAATCAGGATTGTTGAATGCCCTATCCAGCAAATATTTAAAGTATCTTTTGACCAGGCAGCCAGGTTGACTTCAGAAAATTTTGCAACATCAGGAGCTGCTTTTGCTTCTGAATTATCCTTAAAAAATAATAGCCCCGCCATTGTCAGCAAAGCCCTGGAGATAAATGTTCTTCTTTTCATATACATAATTAACAAATAATTCGGGTCATCAGTTCATTTTTGAGTTAACTGCTCAAATTACTAAAACCCTATAGCCATCTTCACAAATATTAACAATTAAACACTTCTGAAATAGTGAACAATTTCGACTCTATCATTGTTCTTACTATAAGTAACAGATTTAATTACCGAAATATATTCAGAATAACCGGACAAATGAAAACATTAAAGACAGAACAGTTCTTACCAATGACAATAGAGCAAGCCTGGGACTTTTTCTCAACACCATTAAACCTAAATGAGTTAACGCCCGAATCAATGGGTTTTAAGATTCTTTCTGAATTACCCGAAAAGATGTATGAAGGTCTATTCATCAGATACAAAGTGTCTCCGATGCTGAACATCCCTCTTAATTGGGTAACTGAAATAACACATATTAAAGAACCACTTTTCTTTGTCGACGAACAACGCAAAGGTCCTTATAATATTTGGCATCACGAGCATCATTTTAAGGAGACCGGAAACGGAGTGTTAATGACCGACATTCTAACATACGATGTCGGCAAAAGTATCTTTGGTAAAATGGCAGAGTTATTATTCGTAGAAAATAAAGTCCGTGAGATTTTTGAATACAGATCGAAAAAACTGTCTGAACTATTTCCTGCTTGCTAGACATCACGACTAAATTCATACAAAAAAAAATAGGATTGCTTCTTTAACAGTTGCAATCCTATTTATCTAACTTACAAATTAAGTGTTAAAATACTATTCAGGTATTTCAATTCCCACGAATCTAGAATTACCTTTTGAGTCGGTAACTTCCAAAAGCACCGCGTTGCCTTTTTTCGAATTAATAATTTTCTCAAGCTGCGAAACGGATTCAATCTTCTTTTTATCAGCCTTGGTAATAACAATCCCTTCAGATAAACCTGCTAGTTGCGCCTTTCCATAAGCTGTTATCTTAGAAATTAGGAGACCTTCAGGCAAACTTAAACGCTCGCGTTCTTTATCCGTTATTGTTTTAACAGTCATGCCTAACTTTTCAAACGATGCTGATGTTTTGGAATCATCCGCATCAGTATTATCTGAATCTGATTTTTCTGCTAAACTTGCTGAAGTTTCGTCTCTCGGTTTCAGAGTAACTTTGCTTTCAATCTGACTTCCGTCTCTGAATATCTGCAAAGTAACGACTGAGCCTGCCGATTTGGATGCAACATAACTTTGCAGTTGATTGGGCTGAGATACTTCAATGTTATCAACTTTCAAAATAACATCTCCTCTCTTTATGTCGGCAGATGCAGCAGCTCCGCCTTCAACAATTTTCTCTACGATAACACCTTTAGGCTTATCAAGTCCGATTGATTTTGCAAGTGCCCCGTCAACTTCACGAATCTGAACACCGATATATCCACGACTGACTTTACCATTATTTATCAAATCTTTTGCAACTGATTTTGCAAGATTAATTGGAATGGCGAAACCATATCCGACATATGAACCGGTCCTTGATGCAATCGCTGTATTAATTCCTATCACCGCGCCTGATAAATCTACAAGCGCACCGCCACTGTTTCCCGGATTGATTGCCGCATCAGTCTGAATAAAGTTTTCTACTCCATAACTATCCTGAATTAAATTCAATTGTCCGCGGTTTAGTGCACTCACGATGCCCGCAGTTACTGTGCTGGAAAGTGCTAACGGATTTCCAATAGCCATAACCCACTGGCCAACTTTAAGTTTTTCTGAGTTACCCAAATATGCCAATGGTAAATTCGATGCACTTATTTTCACAACGGCTAAGTCTGTTAACTTATCACGACCGATTACTTTCGCATCAAATTTTCTTTTGTCTGAAAGCAATACTGATACACTTTTTGCATTCTCAACTACATGGTTGTTAGTCAATATATAGCCATCCTCTGTAACGATTATCCCGCTGCCGGAACCCATTTGCTCCTTAGGAACCTGAAAATCTTTGAATGGGAAGAAAAACTCCTGATGCGGGTCATTCTCTGCTTCGGCAACTACAGTAATCTGAACAATTGATGGTGTAACTCTTTCCGCTACCTCAATAAATGCCTGACTGAACGCAGTCGCATCAGCGTTTAATTCAACAGGAGGCCGTTTCGCTCCAAGTTCGATATCACCTCCGGGACGCGAGAAGGAATAGCCTGTCATCATGGCAGCGCTGAAAATCAAACCCGAGAATAATAGGACAAATAATCCGATTAGTTTTTTCTTATACATACTTATCTCTTTATATTTTATTATTTATTTACTTACTTATTTAAATTTTGTCAATCCATCGAGAGTCATGCTTATAACTGTCGCAGAATAGAATGTTAATCTTTTAAGGAATTCAAACCTTTATAAGAATGAAGATGCTGTTTTGCAAAACCATCTAACATGCGAAGGGTTTCCCTCAAATTGACTTCATTCGTATTTTTAATCTCTTTACCATTTTTTAGACAAGTAAATAACTCAAAAAGTTCCTTAGATAAGTAATTCATTTCAACATTTTTTAGGGAGCAGTCCTCGCAGACAATTCCAAGATGCCGCAAGAATGCTGTTTTTTCGGGAAGGAGTTTTTTGGAGCAGGAGTTGCATAGGTCAGTAGATATTTCATAACCTAACAGGCCTATAAGGAATATAAAAAA
>CAIWTC010000592.1 GCA_903915485.1 uncultured Ignavibacteriales bacterium
ATTTTCCTGGAGAAGGATAAATCGTTCCAAACTTTGAACTTTCATATGGCAAAAACATTTGAATCATTTGGGTATAACAATCTGATGGGTAATATAATGGATAGCCATGATAAAGTCCGTTACATGGCCTATGCTGACGGTAAGGTAGGTGCTCAGGGTGTAGACACGCGCGAAATCGCATGGCACAATCCACCCACAGTAGACCATCCTGAAAGTTATGACAAAGCTAAATTGTTTTACGCATTCATGTTTACTGTATCAGGCTTGCCGACAATCTACTATGGCTCAGAATTCGGAATGACCGGAGCAGATGACCCCGACAATAGAAGAATGATGCGCTTCGGTGCTGACTTATCCCAAAACGAAAAGAAAATGCTAGGTGAGACAAAGAAGATTGTAAATCTAAGGAATACACATTCCGCATTGCGTTATGGCGACTTCATCTCTTTGTCTGCAGATAACTTCACTTATGCATATATGCGTTGTGATTTTAACGAGAAACTTTTAATCGTCTTAAATAAAGCGGAAGAAGTGAAAGAGATGAATATTACTCTTCCGAGTTCACTGAAAGCAAAAGAACTTGAAGATTTGATTAGCGGTGAGAAGGTTAAAGTTATTGACGGTAAATGTAAGTTTTCTGTTTCTGCTATTGGATATAGAGTTTTGAAAGTTTTGAATTAATTTATCTATTTATTACGAGGCGAAACTTTGTTTCGCCTTTTTTATTACTAAAATCACTTTTATATTTTACCCAAATATCGCTTCAACAAACTCCTTAGGCGAGAATGTCTGTAAATCTTCAATTGATTCACCTACCCCAATATACCTGATTGGATATTTTTGTTTTGTACAAACTTGAACTACTGCGCCACCCTTAGCAGTGCCGTCAAGTTTTGTTATAATCAATCCCGTTAACGGAACTGAATTTGCAAATTCTTCCGCCTGCGTAATTGCATTTTGACCGGTTGCTCCATCAAGGACAAGGAAAGTTTCATGCGGGGCATCTTTTACTATTTTCTGCATTACCCTGCCGATTTTCTTCAGTTCTTCCATTAGATTATGCTTCGTGTGCAATCTGCCTGCAGTATCTATAATTGCGACATCGTAACCGCCTTTAACTGCTGCCTGAACGGTCTCAAAAGCAACCGCTGATGGGTCACTGCCTTTATCTTTCTTTACAATCTCTACACCTGCGCGCTTAGCCCAGACTTCAAGTTGTTCATTAGCAGCAACACGGAAAGTATCGCCTGCACCAATGATTACTTTTAAGCCTGACTGCTTGAAGTTATGAGCTAATTTACCTATTGTGGTTGTCTTCCCGACACCATTAATTCCAATGACTAATATTACAAACGGATTCTTCCCTTCGATTGCAGGAGTATATTCTTCTTTGCTGCCGGATGAGTTTAATAAATCTATAATCACATCTTTGACTAACTGAATTATAACCGCTTCACTACGCTCTTTCTCATTAGTAAGTCTCTTACGGACTTCTTCAATGATTTGCGCTGTAGTATCATAACCAACATCTGATGTTAAGAGGACTTCCTCAATTTCATCTAAGATTTCAGTATCAATTTTTGCTTTACCGCTTACAGTTTCAGCAATGCGGTTTACAATTTTTTCTCTTGTTTTTGAAAGCCCTTCTTTGAGCTTTGTAAAATTTAAATTCTTGAATAATTTCATTAATTGTTTTTCCTGAATATTTCCATTCCTCTTTTACCGTAACCAACGACTGATGCGGCAATCATAACCATACTTAAAATATAAAAACCTTGCTTAACTAGCGGATACAACAGTTCCATATCAAGCATTAAAAACAGGACATAAAAGCATAATATTAGCACGGTAATTTTCCCTAAATAATTGGATGGAGTAACTTCCTTTACCTTGTTTGAAAGTAAAACTGAAGCAATGATAATCAATATATCTCTTGAGATAATTATCCAAAATAATGCAGGTTCAAGTTTACCAACCAAAAATAATTGAATTACAATCGCCGCCATGCAAACTTTGTCTGCAAGCGGGTCGAGAACCTTCCCCCACTCCGTCACTTGATTTAATTTGCGTGCAAGATAGCCATCACCAAGGTCTGTGAACCCTGCAAACAAAGCTAATCCGGCCGCCCAATAGTTGGGGCCAGAGCCCTTGCTAAGTAATATCCAAAATGGAATTGCTAAAAACAATCTCAATAAGCTAAGATAATTTGATGCTGTATTAAACCTGCCTAATTTCATTTTACCACCGTAAATTTTTGTAACTTTGTACTAATTTCTTCACTATTAGAATTAAACTGACGAACATAATAAAGATATACTCCGGAAGATAATACCTTGCCGTTATCATCAATTAAGTCCCAGTCAACTCCCCCATTGCCATCCGTTTCAGTAACAGTTTTTACTTTAATTCCCCTGATATCATAAATAATTATTTCAGCATGCTTAGGCAAATTTGCAAATGTGATTTTTGCGGAGCCACCTTTTAGCACTACCGGATTTGGATAACTGAATACTGACTTTAAATCTTCACTGTAAGAGGTAAGTTTCGCCACACTTCCCGCACCGCTTCGTATAAGAATCTTCCCGCTTGAAACATCTGAATATATATTATTAAGGTGAAGGACATAGTCAATACCAATAGACCCTATAGGTTTGGCTCCTCTCAACGAAAGGCGGATTACCTTTTTATCAGTGTTATCAATACTTGCACTGGAAACTTTGTTTGAAGGTGTGAAAGTATAGTTGTTAAGATTGAGTGCTGAAGTTGAATCAACAGGTAGATTAAACCTTAACTGAATACTGTATGAGTCAAGTATGCTAAATGATTCAATGTAAAATTCAGAAACCGGGTTCTTATCAACAAATTCTATAGTGACAGTATCAGAACTGACTTCTGAACCGAACAAATCTTTCAACCCTGCTATACTAAAGCGGTATCTCCCTGTAGAAAGCTTTGCATCAAAAAATAATTGATACGAA
>CAIWTC010000593.1 GCA_903915485.1 uncultured Ignavibacteriales bacterium
AAATTGAGGCGATTCATTCTTTTATGGATCGCCTTTTGTTTTTAATCATCACCACCCAAATCAAGAGCGCGGTTAAAGTGGGATGTACTTTAAAGACTTACTCCGGTCCACAAATGCCGATAGCTTTATACTTATTGAACCTTTAGCCGAATAAATATGTTTTTATATTGATGAATTATTTAATATTTAGAAGACAAAATGCAAAACATAAAATCAAAAATGACAGTTGAAATATGGAGCGATATCATGTGTCCGTTCTGTTATATGGGCAAGCGGAAATTTGAACGGGCGCTCGAGAAGTTTCCACATAAAGATAGTTTAGAAATAACATGGAAGAGTTTTCAACTTAACCCTGAACTTATAACAGATACAACGAAGTCAATATATCAATACCTATCAGAAGTTAAAGGGATGGATATACAACACGCAAAAGATCTCAATAGTCAGCTTGCAGATGACGCAAAAGAGCTTGGCCTTGAATTAAATTTCGATAAAGTGATAGTTGCCAATACACTAAAGGCGCAGAAGTTTGTGCATCTTGCAGCAAAGGAAGGCGTGCAGGATGAAGCGGAGGAAGCACTGTTTAAGGCATTTTTCAAAGAGGGAAAAAATGTTGATGATATCATCGTGCTCACTGAAATTGGAAACCAACTTGGGCTGAATACTGAAAATTTAGATGAGCGACTGAATGCAGATTCACTCTATGAGGAAGTACGGATGGACTTGTATGAGGCGCATCAATTCAGAATAACGGGAGTGCCGTTCTTTGCATTCAACAGGAAGTTTGCTGTAAGCGGTGCGCAGGAGCCCGAAGTTTTCTTTAGTACTCTCACAAAAGCATTTGCGGAGTGGAGAACGGAAATGCCCGTTACGGAATTAGTCGAAGTTACTGGACAAGTATGCTCGACTGATGGAAATTGTAATTAATTTCGGCCATGCACGGAAAAAGCTTTAACATAGCAATTTACGACTTATAAATTCGGTTAGAATATTTCGATTACTATGTTCCGCGAGTTTATTATTTTTACAATACAGGAATTAATTACTTATAAATTCTAAGAATGCACGAAAGATAATAATATAGCTAGTTATTCTATCTTGTTCTTAAATGTCCCCGACTTTTAAGTCGGGGCAAGACCCAAACAAAAATCCGGCTTTAGCCCAACGAAAAGCAAATTTTGGCTGAGGCCTAGAACTCTTTGTTTATTGCTACCCGACTTAAAAGTCGGGGTTATTAAGTCAGGCGACTTATTCTTGTGTAACATGATTCACTAATATTTTTTATATCAACAAATATACCCTTTGACATTATTTTATGGAAAAATTCAAACACCTTATCTGGGACTGGAACGGCACATTATTCAATGATGTTGCATTTAGCTCTGTACTGCTGAATAGATTGCTTACTGAGCAGGGGCTAACTCAACTTTCATTAGAAAAATACAGGGAAGTATTTCATTTCCCTATAATAGAGTACTACAAACTTGCCGGTCTGGATTTTGAAATAGAGTCATTCGAATCTATTGCTGTGCGCTGGATGAAGTGGTATGAAGATGGTAAATATAAATGTGAACTTTATGAAGATGCTGCTGAAACTTTACAGTTACTAAAAAATAACGGCGTTCAACAGTATGTCCTTTCTGCATATTCACATCATACATTGGAAGAGGTTCTGCTTCATTACGATGTCCGCAAATACATGAACCATGTTTCGGGGCTTGATAATATTTACGCCGGAAGCAAGGTTGATTTAGGCAAATCTATGATGAAGCAAATGGATGCAAACCCCGCAGATATAGTTCTTATAGGCGACACTACGCACGACTTTGAAGTGGCTCAGGCATTAGGCATAAACTGCATACTTGTTGCAAGGGGTCATCAGGCAAAGAGTACGCTGGAAAAATGCGGGTGCGAAGTAGTAGAGGATTTCAGTTCGTTAATAAACTAAGATAGTTCAAAATACTTACCATTCACCTTAAGCTATAAACTATTTTTCCGATAGTTTATCAAGTTTGGCATTCATTCCTTTGATTAATTTAAACTGTTCTGCCTGAGATGCAAAAAGAGTTTTTATTTGCTCCTCAAGCAGAAGGTCCATTTTCTGATGAAGGCTTCGTATTTCCAGTTCGGCTTTCAAGTTTATCATGTAATCATTCTCGCTCCGCTGACGGTCTTTTTCTTCCTGACGGTTCTGACTCATCATTATCACAGGTGCTTGAAGTGCAGCGATGCAGGAGAGTATCAGATTCATTAGTATGAAAGGGTAGGGGTCGAACTTAAATGCACCAAGGGCATAAATATTAAATACAATCCAGACAGTTAGAACAACACCGAACAGAATAATAAACCTCCAACTTCCGCCAAACATTGCCACTTTATCAGATATTTTTTGACCTTTACTTAATGTTTCGGCAGGCGGATTCATTAAATTGTGTATGATTAACTCTTCTGAAGAAAGAGTATCTTTTACTATCTTGTGAAGTCTGTTAAGTTGTTCGTTTTCTTTGCTTAATAATTTGTCGATATTTTTGATGCTCATGAATTAACCTCTGATGTTGTTTTAATTGAATATCATGTAAATATACAAAAACTCATTATCTTTATTTATTAATTCATAAATAAATATTTATTTAACCATCTACGGAAACAAGTGTCAAAAATCAAATGGAAGATTGCTCAATTCTTTGAAGTAATCTGGTGGAAACAGTATCTTAAAAATAAAAACCACGATGAGTACAAAGCCTGGAAAGATAAGTACTGGACGGATTTCCTCGCAAAAATTGAAGGCGGAAAATATCTAAACGGCGCCAAAACAGTTTTGGATGCGGGCTGCGGCATCTCCGGAATTTTTACTGTGCTGGATAATTACGAAGTCACAGCAATTGACCCGCTGCTTAATCAGTATAGGGACACGCTTACTTATCCCGGATATCAGACCGGACACAAGGTTGAATTTCATCACAGTGGTATAGAGGACTTCAATAGCGGTAAGCAATTCGATGTTGTTTTCTGTCTGAATGTACTTAATCATGTAAATGATATTCTGCGCGCGGTTGATAACTTAATATCGCTTACTTCAGGCGGCGGCTATCTCATCGTTTCCCTTGACAGCCACCGATATAATTTCTTCAACCGTCTGTTCAATCTTCTGCCTTTTGATATTCTTCATCCTCATCAATACACGCATAAAGAATACCTGTCAATGTTTGCTGATACCGGACTTGTTAAATTGGAAAAGGCAATCACAATCGAGCGGCATGTGATGTTTGATTATGATGTGCTTGTGCTAAAGAAACTATAATTCGCAATATATTATAATTTGATAACCCCGATAAATCGGGGTGTTAAGGAGAAGGATGAGTTGTGCAGCATACTCTAACAGTCGGGGTTAGTGTTCAAATGAATCCGAGTGCTAAGTGAGAATTGAGCCGTGCAAAAGACTCTCTACCCTGATGTAAATAGATGCAGGCACAATTCATGTCTTTCAGAAATATCGATTCCGTGTTGATACATTTCTTTAATTTCTTATTCAAGTTACTCTTAACATTAACACCCCGATTTATCGGGGTGCGGGATATCAGAACCTACATCCGAAACCGTTTTAACGGTTTACACATTTAGGCACCATGCTGTTTATATCAGGGTTATTTTAGTCTTTAAAAACCGGGAGTAAAGAAAAGGGCGAATGTGGAATTCGCCCTGCATATCTGAATTGATTATCCATAAATTAAAGTCCTCTGCTGCAATAATTTCAAATTGCACCTTCAAAAAACTCTCTGTAATTCAGCAGGTTGACTACATTAACTTTTGCTTTATATGTATCTGAAAATTCCTTAAAAGATAGTTTCTTTTTAGCCTCAGAATATTTTAATTCATATCCGGTGATTTTACCTCCGGTCTCTTCGATGTAATCAATTTCTTTCTGATCGTATGTACGCCAAAAATAACTGTTGACTTTTCTTCCAAGATAATTGTTCGACTTTATTCTCTCAGAGATGCAGAAGTTCTCCCACAGTGCACCCGCATCATTCCTCATCGAAAGTGGATTATAATTATTTATCAGGGCATTCCTTATTCCGTTATCATAAAAATATACTTTGAATGATTTCGAAAGTTCCTTACGCAGATTTCGCGAAAAAGAATTCAAACGGAAAATAATATGACATTGCTCAAGCAGATCGATATACTTTTGAATTGTCATGCTGTTTACACCAAGTTTATTTGCCAATTCATTATAGCTGACTTCACTCCCGAGTTGAAGCGCAAGCGAGATAAGCAAGTCTTTCAGAAGTCGTGACTTTTTTATGCCGTCGTAATGAAGTAAATCCTTAAACAGATAGCTGGAAGAAATCTCCTCTAACTCTCTTACTGCCTCTTCATTGTCAGAAAGGAATACTTGGGGATATAAACCGAAGAGCAACAGTCTTTCCAAATTAGAAGCCAAATACATCCAATCGTTTTCGGCCGTCAGTTCAAGAACGGAAAGGGGATACATCACATAGTGGTATGCTCTTCCTGTAAGTGTTTCTGAAGTTTTATAGGCCATATCAAAACTTGAAGACCCCGTTGCAATAATCTGAACATCTTTTATGGTATCATTGATTAGCTTAAGTACTTTACCAATATCGGGAATAACCTGAGCTTCATCCAAAACAATAACTTTATTAGTGCCAAGGAATGCCCGTAATTTTTCCGGCTCTCTCTCGGTTAGATTTTTTTCAACGGAAAGAATTTCGCAGTTTAAGTATTTCCCTGCCATAGAAAATTCGCTCAGTAGCTGCTTACTCAAAGTTGTCTTCCCGACTCTTCGTGCTCCATACACAATTATGACCTTCCCCTTAAAGAGGTCGTTTCTTATTCTTTTCTCTAATAATCGCTTTATCATCGAAGTTTCTTAATTTTATTGATTATAATTGCTAATATAATAGAAAAATCTTTATTACAATAGAAATTTTAGGCATAAATTTTCGATTACAATATGAAAATTTGTACGAATTTTTCGATTTGGGCGTATTTGGGTTGAAAATGTGGTTTTGGGCCGGAGTGTTTTATATTC
>CAIWTC010000594.1 GCA_903915485.1 uncultured Ignavibacteriales bacterium
TTCAAACCCTTCCAATTCATCACAGGTACAAGCGCGGGATACATATATTTTGTGTACATAAGCGTATCAGCAAAATGCTTCCAGTTATATATAATTGTTTTAGCACTGAAGAACACGCTGCCTTTTATTCCCCGCTTGGAGCGCACCAAATCAATCTGATTCTCAAGTTCATTCTCGCTGAGAGAGTATTTTGGATTTAAATAACTGCTTGCAAAATGACCCGCGTAAATGTGTCTGTCAGTTTTTATGCTGCTCCACCAGGTGATAATTTTTTTGAAGTCAGCTTTTTTATGACCAATCTCCCAATAGATTTGGGGCAGCACATAGTCCACGCTTTTTGAATTTATCCAGGCAACAGGGTCGCAGTATATGTTGTAATAAGATTCAAACGCACTCGTTCCGGCATACGAATTTTTAACAATACCGAACGGTGCTATACCAAATTTAATTGCGGGGTTCTTCGATTTAATTAACTTCCCGACAGATGCAATCAGCGAGTTAACATTATCTCTGCGCCAGTACTCCACATTCGCAAAACCGCGAGGGTTCGCCTTGAATGCCGCAGTATCTTCATTAGTTATTCTAGGCCCGTAAGGATAGAAGTAATCATCGAAATGTATTCCGTCAACATCATAACGGGAAATAATGTCATCAATAACGGAAAGAATATACTCACGCACCTCGGGAATTCCGGGATTGAGCATTTTCAAATCCTTGAATCGCAATATCCATTCGGGGTGTGTTTTGGAAATGTGTTTATCCGAGACTTCATACTCATCAACAGTCTTCACGCTGCGGAAAGGATTCAGCCATGCGTGAATTTCCATGCCGTATTTATGTGCCTCTTCAATTGCTATGCTGAGCGGGTCGAATAAAGTATCGGGCGCATGTCCCTGTTTCCCGGTAAGCCAATATGACCACGGTTCAATTTCGGACTTATACAAGGCATCGCATTCCGTGCGGACTTGAAAAAACACCGTATTGATTCCTGCGGACTTTAGTCTTTCAAAAATCATTCTCAACTCAGCTACTTTTGCTGAACAACTGCTACTTCTATCCGCAGGGTAATCGATATTAGCAACCGTTGCTATCCATGCGCCCCGCAACTCTCTTTTAGGATATTTTACCTGTGCGTTTATTGTGCAGCAAAAAATAATTACCGCACAAAAAAGCAGGACTAACCTCATTAAGGCTATCCCATCCGCTTTTTTAACTGCAGAAGGACATCATTTTTATGCTCTGAAATACTTGTCAAGAAACTCATTCCCGATGCGGTATTTTTTTCTATTACCTGAAGAAAATTAGAAATGAACATGTAAGCATTGTTCACATCTTCTCTTGATTCGTCAATATATTTTTTAACTGAAGCATCTCCGGCATTCGAAAGCATAATTGCTGCCACGAAAGGATTTTCCTTAACCGCAGTCTTTATTGCTTTATCAACCTTCTCTTTAGAAGACTTCTTCAGCAACTCAAGATAAGCCTTGCAGTGAAGCCAGAAAAAGTCATCTTCTTTTGGAAATTTTTTCAATAAATACTCTGCTTCTGAAATTTCATTATCAATCAATAGATTCAAAAACAATTCGTACCTAATTCCCTGATGGTCTGATGTGTCGAGTGCAATCGCCTCAAATGCAGTTGCGATGCCGTCTTTGCCTCTGCCTAATTCAAAAAGCGCAATTGCCTGCCCAACCAAAGAACGCATGAATGGTCTTGCTTTAGTAATTTCCCAAAACATTCCCCGTTCATTTTCAAAATGTGCGTGATGAATTGAATATCTTCCGACTTCAACACCCTTTTTGTAATACTTCAATGATTCCTTAGGGGTCTCAGCAATCTCTTCTGCCATTATGTTATAAGCATCGGGAGAATTTACGAAAAGCTTAATAGCATCCTTTGCCATCTGAACTTTTTCATCAGTATCTTCACAAGCAAAAGCATCATAAAGAAGTTCCTGCGCTTGTTCTTCAAGCGTTTTCGTGTGGTTTGCGACTAACTCGTCCCACTTTTCCTGATGTAGAAAAGCTTCATCTACAAACTTTTGAAGGGCTTTCTCGCTTTTGAAATTATGGTCAGCTAATAAATAATCTAATTGATAAAATTGTTTTTCAAATGCGCGTGTGTCCGCTACATCATCGTCAAATATATTTGCGTGTTTATTCTCGCTCATGGAATATTCCTTTTTATGTAATTCTATGATGTAAATTACACATTTCTTAGGAATTTGAATATCAGTTATTTATTTTTTCGCGCCCAAATATCAGTATTCCGGCAGGAAATCTTCCTCTCATTTTCCCTACCGTTAATTGCTCCCCGCTACCCGTTTCAAAGCCCATCTAATTTGGCTGATTAATACTTTATTCTTTAATTTCTCTAATAAGATATATTTAATTAAATTTACTATAGTGAGATATTATTAATTTGAACAAACACTTCGGAGAGAAGATAATGAGACTTTTTTTGAGATTATTTCTGCTTATATCAATTTCAGGAATACTATTTATGTCTAATGCGCAAAAGTCACCTTTTTATAAATTTAAATTTCGTACGGAAAGCAAGGATACCTTATACTATCGTTTGCTTCCTCCTATGGTCCGTGCATCAAAAGCTAAAGCACCAAAAATCAGATATCCCCTGGTCGTTTTTCTTCACGGCAGCGGCGAGCGTGGAAACGACAATGAGCAGCAGTTAAAAAACGGAGTGTCATTTTTTGCCGATACTATAACTCGCAAGAAATTCCCGACTTATGTGTTAGTCCCTCAATGTCCAGTTGATAAAAAATGGGCTGATGTTGATTTTCACGCAGCCTCAAACAAAATGCCTGCTGACCCTTCATCCGCAATGGATGGGGTCATTCAATTGATTAATTCTATTATTGAACAAAATCTAATCGACACAAGCAGGATATATGTTACCGGCATTTCAATGGGAGGTTTCGGAACATTTGATTTAATTTCCAGATACCCAGATATTTTCGCAGCAGGCGCACCTGTTTGCGGCGGTGGATATGAAGACTTAGCAAAAGATTTAGTACAGGTTCCGCTTTGGATTTTCCATGGTGGAAAGGATGATATAGTAAGCCCCGCGCGTTCAAGAAGTATGGTCGAGGCAATTAAAAAAGCCGGCGGCAACCCTAAGTACACTGAGTTTGAAGACGGCGGGCATATTATCTGGGACAAAGTTTATTCGGACAATAAATTCTATGAGTGGCTGTTTGCACAAAAGAGGAAATGATTTTCTGTTAGAAATACTTAACTGGGAGAATATAAATTGGATTCCTTAATGATTAAGCGTATAGCTTTATTTGCAGTCAGTATGATTATTTTTCTTACCGGCTGTATGCTATATGGAATTATTATTAATCTTAGGGAAGATTCCTTAAGCGAAGCTATGGCTAAGCTGAACCTTAAGCAATTAAAGAGTCCTAACATTGTTATCAACCGCAAGAAATATACTTTGAGTTTGTATGAAGACACCCTGCTTGTAAAAAGCTACACGGCTGTTTTCGGCAGGAACCATCAGCCTAAAAAGGTTGCTGATGATAAGGCAACACCTTACGGTGATTATTACATTTGCGAAATTGATTCCAACAGTATCTACTATAGATTTTTCAAAATTAATTACCCTAACCTCAAAGACTTGCAAAATGCACTGCACAACGGAGCAATATCCAAAACTGAATTTGAAGCGTCCCGCTATCAGGAGGACTTAAACGCAAGTCCGCGCCCGGACTCAAAACTCGGCGGTAATGTCGGCATCCACGGAATAGGCCGTTTGAACTTTTTATTTAAGAACCTGCCATTCGTTTTTAACTGGACCGACGGGTCAATTGCTATCAGTAATGAAAGCATCAATGAACTTGCTCCTATTATTCAGAAAGGCACTAAAGTTACCATAAATGATTAGCACTAACATCATTAGAAATTCAGCTATCTAATTCTATGATTGATTTTACGATTCAGGATAATACTACTATCAATCGGCGTCGCGCTGGAACTATGCGTTCATTTAGACTGCTCTTTATTATTTTTGCGGCGGCATTGTCGTTCAATTTGAACGCACAAAACAAAGTTGAACTGTCAACAATTAGTTTTTCCGGGAACAATGCTTTCCCTGGTTCTTTACTTAAAGACCTTATTTCTTCCAAAGAAACCCCTGCATGGACATGGAAGTTTTTAAATTCATTTACTAGTCTTGGTAAAGCACCTGAGTACTTCGACAGCACAACAATCGAAAAAGATATCCGTTCGTTATCCGAGTTTTATGTTGCCAACGGTTTCTTCAGCGTTCAGATTTCTTCATCTTATGATATTGATACTACAGATGAAAAAGCATTCTTAACTTATCACATCAAAGAGAACCTCCCCGCTAAAATAAGTCGCGTAAAATTATACGGTTTAACTGTTAACGACCCTGAACTCAACGGTGAAATTTCTAAAATAATTGAGTTCGATACTTCAAAAAGATTTTCTCAAAGTCTGATTAAGTCCGCTATTGACAACATCGTAAATGCACTTGAGAACAAAGGATACATGCTGGCCAAATATGACAGCACAATTGTAGTTCAGGACACAGTCGAAAACTCTTCAGCAATAAATATTTTCTTTGCCAGCGGGAAAAAATATTTAATCAGTAAATTGAAAATTGAAAAGACCGGCCCCGGCGCCGAATCTGTCGAAAACGAATTGCTCGAAAACATTATCGGCATCATAGACGGCGAGACTTATAACCTTGAGAAAATCCGCTTAAGTCAGGTTCGCCTTTTCCGCACAGGGCTTTTCAGTTCAGTAATTCTCACTCCTGTAACGAGCGATACACTCGATGTAACTGTCCCCCTTCTGCTGAACGGCAACATCGGATTGATGAACGAAATATCCCCTGAAATCATCATGAACAATCAGCATAACACTTTCAACATCGGTTTGGGTAGTGTTATAGCAAAGAAAAACTTTCTCGGCAATGCAAGAAAAATTTCTTTAATAGGTTCGTTCGGTATCAGTGACCTTATACATTATAAGTTTTCCAACATCCTGAAAACATTTAACATATCCGACACTACGGCTTTCGGATTCTTTGAAGGTACAGTGAAGTTTGAGCAGCCTTATGTTTTCAACAGACCTATCTTCGCAACGCTTGAAGGTTATATCAAATTCAACAAAGATAATGTTTCAAATAAAAGGAACATAGGAGGTAAACTCAGCTTTGAATTCGAACTTCCGCGGTATACATTCATAAATTTCTTAACAGCATACTACAATTTTGAAATTGCTGATGAAATTTTTCCGCATAAGGAATTGAATGTTAAAATAAGCGAGTCTCTCTCTGTACTCGGAGCCGAATTTAAGACCTTCAAAGCAAACGATGCTATCTTCCCCACCAAAGGATACAACTTAACTTTTCTTCTTGAAGAAGCTAACTTAATTAATTTGGGTGTAAGTAAAATTATCGGCCGCGATTTTAGCGGTACTTTATTCTACAAAGTTCTTTTCTCTAATTCATTTTATATGCCCGTCTCAAGCAGGGAAAACACAAGCGTATTTGCAACCAAAGTAAA
>CAIWTC010000595.1 GCA_903915485.1 uncultured Ignavibacteriales bacterium
ACTTGTCTAGCCTGCTCAGCAGCATGATAAGAACTTCTGACCAGAGGGGCAGATTCTACTGCCTGAAATCCAACTCTTAATGCGTACTCTTTATAAGCATTAAATGCTTCTAAAGTTACATATCTTGAAACGGGAAGATGGTTTTTTGTAGGCTGCAAATATTGGCCTATCGTTAATATATCACAACCTGCTTTTTTAAGGTCGCTTATAAGCTCTAATACTTCTGAGTCTTCCTCACCAATACCAACCATTATACCACTCTTAGTTTTCAAACCCTTATCCTTAAACCAGGAAATCAACTCCAAACTTCTGGAGTATTTTGCCTGAGGACGAACTGCATGATAAAGTCTGGGGATGGTTTCTAAATTATGATTAAGAATATCAGGTTTGTGGCTTAAAATCAGGTTATAGGCGTTTTCTTCACCTTTAAAATCAGGGATTAATATTTCGACAGTACAGTCGATTGTTAATTCTCTAATAAGTCGAACAGTTTCAGCGAATATTTCTGCTCCGCCATTAGGTAATTCATCCCGGTTAACAGAAGTAATTACTACATGTTTTAGCTTTAGCTTTTGAACAGAATCAGCTACTCTTCTAGGCTCATCAATATCGACGAACGCCGGTAAACCAAGTTTGACATTACAGAAGCCGCAACTTCGAGTGCATGTGTCACCAAGAATCATAAAAGTGGCCGTTCTGCTATTCCAGCACTCACCAATGTTCGGGCATTTAGCTTCTTCGCAAACTGTATTTAATCTTTGATCTCTCATCAATGACCGTACATCATTATAGTTCTCTCCCCCTGGTAAACGAACCTTTAACCATTCAGGTCGTTTTCCAAGTGGACTCTGATTATTCTCTATTTGTTCTTTGTAAGAACGCTGATGTTGATTTATCATATAACTAAAATTTAGCTTGGAAAGATAAACTATTTTTTAATATTACTAAAAATATTTTTCAGAAAAGTTCTCAAGATTGTGCTTTATTGCACCTAAAAATTTTGCGCCAAGCATACCGTCTATTATTCTATGATCATGCGACAATGACAGATACATCATCTCTCTTATGGCGATATGGTCTTCTTCTTCGACTTCAATCACAACAGGCTTCTTCGTGATACTTCCAATACCAAGGATAGCAACTTCAGGCTGATTAATTATAGGTGTTCCCAACACTGTTCCAAAAACTCCGTAATTAGAAATGGTAAATGTTCCGTCAGAAACATCATCGATGCTCAATTTCTTTTTCCTTGCTTTTTCGGCAAGTTCAGTTATTGACGAGGCTAAACCAACCAGACTTTTCTCGTCTGAATTTTTTATATTTGGGACAATCAGTCCGTTGTTATCTAAGGCAATTGCTATACCGAGGTTAATATTTTTCTTTTGGATTATTGTTTTATCCTTAATAGATGAGTTCATTAAAGGGAACTCCCTAAGTGCTTTAACTACTGCATTAGCAACACAAGTTAGGGGGGTAATTTTTACCCCTATTTCCGCATGTAACCTATCTCTATTTTGACGAATAAAGGTTTGAACGCGGGTCATATCCACCTCGATGATGCTTGAGACATGAACTGAAGTCTGTGAACTCAACATCATATTTTGCATTATCTTCTGCCGGATTGCATCCATCGGAATAATTTCATTAGATAAAACATTGGAACTTCTAACAACTTGAGAAACCGAACTGTTTTCATTTACGCTTTTAGAAATTTCGTTTTGAAGTATTTTCCCCTTCGTTTCCAAATAGCTCAATATATCTTTTTTAGTTACTCTATCATTGTCCCCTGTGCCTTGAATAGAGTCAAGTTCAGAATGAGAAATATTTTCTTTTGAAGCAATAGACATCACTAAAGGCGAGCAAAATCTTTTGCCATCGAAAATTTTAGCCTTATGTTGAGGAACTTCCTCAATTTTAATTGTGTTATTTTCAGTAAGAGAGACTGCATCGGCGCTTACTATAGGTTGCAGTAATTCAGTATCATCGGATTTCATGGTATTGAGAATTGCAACTACCGTTCCAACTTCAACAGTTTCCTGCTCCTGAACTAGTATTTTTTCAAGTTGACCATCTTCAGCAGAAGTAACTTCCGTATCAACTTTATCAGTGCTAATCTCAAAGATAACCTCATCTCTTTTGACAGG
>CAIWTC010000596.1 GCA_903915485.1 uncultured Ignavibacteriales bacterium
AGCGCATTCTGCATCCGTTCTTTTTCATCCCAAGTCAATTCTTTCTTATCTTTTTTCAAGTCATTAGAAATAGCTTCAAGTTCTTTTTTTAATTCCTCTGCTTCTTTAAGAGATTTTGAAAGGTCGTTCTGAGTCTGCTCTTGCTGGACATCAGATTGTTTCGCTATTTCATCAATGGATGGTTGACGGATAGTTAACTCAGCCGTCCTGGTTTTTTTAGGTCCACTAACTTCATCATTATCAGCAACTTCAAGATAGTATGAAATCACATCGCCTGCCACCAGTGACAAACCTGATAGATTCCAATAATAATTTACTGTCTGTTCCTTAGTGAGTTTGTCAATACTAATTGGAATAATAGAATATATATCTTGTGGTTTTTCAAAGTCAGATTTAGAAAGACGGTAATGTAATTTGAGGTCAGTAAATCCAAAGTCATCAGATATTTTTACAGAAATTTGATTACGCTGGTCAGCAGCCAAATATGTATCTTTTTTCGGAACTAACAATTCGATTACAGGCATTATATCATATACAACTTTTACTGAATACTTAACAGGAGATTCGTTAGTGTTAAGATTAATATCCCTCAATGTCAGGAAATACTCCACATCAGATTTAGCAATAATATCCACAGAACAATCTCTTTCAGAAACCTTCATCGGAACTTTAGTGGAATCATTTAGTATCATTTCCGCAGAGGATAATTCTTTAGACGCTGTCGCCCTTATATGGATTTTGCTTCCTGCAAGACAATTTACCGAACCATTATCTAACTGTTCTAATTCCGGTATTTTCGTGTAAGCAGGTGACTTAACTGTTACAAGTAGTTGCTTTATTATCGGTTTTTCTTGAACTGTTACTGTGTACCTATCACTTAGGATTTCATCGGCCGAAAAATAATAACTCAATTCAGATTGTATAGATGATAATTGCATTCCGTATGAGCCTAAACTATCCCCAGCGATTTCTTTTTTACGGAAATCATTGTCCTCCTTAAACTTTGTATATATAAAAACTCTTTTTGGCTTACTGCCAGATATAGATGTTTTTAATACTACGCTTTGTCCTTTTGTAATTGTTGTGTTACCGGGGGAAACTTCAAAAGAATATTTCTGAGGTACTTCATACTTTAAGGAATAATTATATATCCGTAAAGCAGCATTCCGCAGTTCATTTACGCCAAACAATAAAATGAGAAATAGTAAAATCACCAATATTGTGATTGGTATTTTTTTTCTAAATAATGAATATTCTATTCTATCACTAAATTCATATTGCCCCACCGAATCAAGAGTTTGATTGACTGCCATAGACCCAAAAATATTTTGTCCGGAACCTTCGTCATACATCAATTGAAGTGCATTAGATAATCTATCATTAATGTCCGGATACATTTTCCCAACTTCATATGCCAAGTTTTCCAATTGGGCATTACTCATTTTCAGATAACCTTTTACCAAAGGATAGAACACCCAAATCAATAAAGATAAAAACCCGGAAGCAACAAAGATTGTAAGAGATATCGCTCGGCCTATTGATGATAAATGAAATATATATTCAATCAAGGTTAGCAGAAAGAATACTGATAAACTCAGAATTACAAACTTCTCTAATCCATAAAGGGCTGCGGCGATATTTTTCTTTTTGTTGTATCGTTGAAGTTTGACAAGAACAGAGTCTAAAACATTTTGATTGGTCATTTATTACTTAACTTATTGAGTCAAAGCAAACAAAACAATGTTTGCTCCAAATTTAAGTGCTTCAATTCTTTTCTCTTCAGGGTCATTATGCGCACTTTTATCAGCCCAACCATCGCTTGGATTTGCCTCATAAGTGTAAACTAGTGCAACCCGCTTGCCGATATAAATAGCGAAAGTCTGTGGA
>CAIWTC010000597.1 GCA_903915485.1 uncultured Ignavibacteriales bacterium
GTTCGGTAGTCATTAAATCTATTTGTCTTGATGCATCTGCCAAGTCCCGCACTAACTGCGTTCCTTCATATTGAAGCGATGCTTCGGCATATACTTGCGCAAGCCGGTTTCTGCCAAGCACAAGCTCAGAGACAATATTTAATAAATCATCTAGCCTTGCAACATCAACGCGGATTGAATTTTCCGCTTTAGTTTCTTTCGCGGAAGGCTTTCCTGTTTTCTTATCTCCCGATGGAACTTCAGGGACAAAAATCGCATCTTCATCTGAGTCGTCCCCTTTATCATCAGCCTCAACCATTATAACTGATTCAAACTGTGCTTCAGGCAATTCATCTAAACTCTCGATAGTATCCGGAACAGTTTCAACTTTTTCTTCAACTACAGTATCTTGCTGACTGCTCAGGATTTTTTCCAACATCGCAACTGCTTCGTCAACATTATAGTCTTCATTCAACTGCGTTTCAATTACATTGACAAGTTCACTCATTGAATCGTATGCTTTCAGAACGCCATCCATGATATCGCTGTTTAATTTAAGTTCGCCCTTACGAAGCTTATTAAGCAACTCTTCAGCAATATGCGTAAGACTTCCTAGACGGCTAAGTCCAAGAAATCCCGAAGTACCCTTAACTGTATGGAAAGCTCTGAATATTTTATTCAAAAGCTCCAAGTCATCAGGATACTTCTCTAAGTCAACTAAGTCTAAATCTAATTGCTCAAGGATTTCCCTGCTCTCGACAATGAAACTGTCAAAAATTTCTTTCATCTCCGGGTCACGGAGAATTGCGTAGTCGTCAGATGTATTCATACTAAAAAATATTTATTGCGGTAAAAATCAAATCACTGAATTATTTAATGCATTTTCCCGCACCAAAGCATCTACAGCATCCTGCTTGCCTTCGGTTTTGGTAAATGATGCATCAGGGTCATAATGTGCTCCAACCGGAGTCATAAAGTCCCTGTTTCCAAATTCGTTCTGCAAGTCAGAACTTTCAATATCCGCCACAAGATGCGAAAGCTTTGCGTGTACTGATGTTATCAGGTGATTAACTGCCGCCAGCTGCTGAGCAGTGATATCCTGAACCTGAAGTGCAAGCGTAATTTTGTATGAGTCTTCGCGTATCGCTTCGATAAGAGGAATTACAACATTCAATATTTCGTGGTCTTTTACAATCTCTAAAAGTTCATTAAATTTTACTGACAGAGCTGTGTTCCCTTTTATTTCAGAAGAAATCGCTATCGCCAATTCTTCAATTCTTGTCTGTCTTTCTTTTTCACGGATGAGGGCAGTTTCTATCGACTCCAACGCATTCGAGATATCGTCAACCAAATCAAGTATTTGAGTAGTTGCTAATTCATTTGCATTTGTAACATCGTGAATCTGATTCGCGGCAAGCGGCATTTTATTCGTACTGTCTGCTATTGATGTATTTATATTCTCAAGCAGCGGAATGACTTCTTTCATAAATTCAATCAAACTTTGAATTACCGGAACAATTTTCTCTCCGAATTTAAAAAGAGATTTCAAGTCATTCAGTTTTTCAAACACAGAGACTAAGTTTTTTGTTTCTTGCATTATTGATTCCTCATTGTATTCTGCTTAGCAGCAATTCGATTTTTTCTTTAAGTATCTGCGGTGTAAACGGTTTTACTATATAATCGGAAACCCTTGCCTGAAGTGCTTCAATTATATCTTCTTTAACGCCTCTGGTAGTTACCATCAGAATCGGCAGCTTTGCTGTTGATTCATCTGCTCTGATTGCTTTTGATAAATCAAGCCCGGAAAGACCCGGCATGTTCCAATCAGTGATTACAAAATTTATATTCGGATTCGCGGCAAGTTTTCCAATAGCATCCCTGCCGTCCGCGGCTTCAACATAATCTGTAAAGCCTAAATTTTTTAATGAGTTAATGACAATTCGTCGCATAGTCACGGAATCATCAACTACTAAAAATTTAAGATTCATTTATTCCACTCCATTCATTTTTAATTCAAATATTTTGAAACTTCATACTGAACACGCTTTGGGTCAAACGGTTTTACCAAGTATGAATTTGCTCCTGTTTTAAGTCCTCGCTCAATCTCCGCACTGCCCGCAAGAGACGAGAGAATTATTATCGGCACTTCTTTATATGCTTCATTCTCGCGGATATTTTTTATCAATTCAAACCCGTCAAGGTTCGGCATGTTCA
>CAIWTC010000598.1 GCA_903915485.1 uncultured Ignavibacteriales bacterium
CAAAAACGGGCAGATGAATTAATTATAGCCAACAAAGAACTTGTCTTTCAAAATGAAGAAAAGCAAAAACGGGCAGATGAATTAATTATAGCCAACAAAGAACTCGCCTTCCAAAATGAAGAGAAACACAAACGGGCGGATGAATTAATTTTAGCCAATAAAGAACTTGCCTTCCAAAATGAAGAAAAGCAAAAACGCTCAGATGAACTGGTAATAGCCATTAAAGAACTCGCCTTTCAAAACGAAGAGAAACACAAACGGGCAGATGAATTAAGGGAAAGTGAAGTTCGATACAATGCGGCGGCTGCCAAAAATGAATCAGCTATAAAGTGGCAGGCAACATTTGACGGAATTCAAGCTATCATATTTATGATTGATCTCAACGGGGGAATTCTGCAAGCCAATAAAGCCGCAGAGAATTTTTTCGGCAAACCACAAGAAAAAATAACGGGGCGATTTTGTTATGAGTTAGTTCACGAAACGGAATGTTTTGAGGGTAATTGTCCTTTTAGTAAGGCAAAAGTCAGTAATAAAAGAGAAACAAAGAATTTACTGATTAACGAAAAATGGTACTCAGTTGTTATTGATCCTATTTTTGATAAAGATAATAAAATATCAAGTGCTATTCATATCATGATAGATATTACGGAGCGCAAGCAAGCTGAATTATTAATTCAACAACAAAACCATCAGCTAAAAGAAGTCAATGCCACAAAAGATAAACTGTTTTCCATTATTGCGCACGATTTAAGAAGTCCTTTTACCGGATTACTCGGGCTTACTGAAATGATGGCAGAAGATAGTGCAGAATATACATCATTAGAAGTTACGAAATTTTTAAGTTCGTTGCATCTTTCAATATCAAATGTTTATAAGCTATTGGTGAATTTGTTAGAATGGGCGCAGTTGCAAACAGGCTCAATTAGTTTTTCTCCGGCAGAGTATAGTCTGTTTAATACTTTTTTAGACTGCGAAAAATCAATTAAAGAGAATGCTATTAGCAAAGAAATTTCTGTTGTCAACGAAATTCCTGATGCGATGAAAATATTTGCAGATGATGATATGATAAAATCACTTTTAAGGAATCTATTAAATAATGCGCTGAAATTTACAAACAGAGGTGGCAAGATTGTTGCAAAAGCAAGAGAAACAGCGGATGGAATGATTGAAGTATCAATAGCCGACACGGGCATTGGTATTCCTGAGAATATTATCCCCAGACTATTCATTGTTGGTGAAGATGTGGGCTCAAAGGGAACGGAGCAGGAGGCTAGCACAGGCTTAGGTTTACTGTTATGCAAAGATTTTGTTAAAATACACGGCGGCAAAATTTGGGTTGAAAGCGAAATAGGAAAAGGAAGCACATTCTATTTTACTTTACCGAAAAATAACCGGGATTAATTTGATTATGAAAACAACCGAAATAAATTTTAAGCAGAAGCAGCACTTCGCCGGAAAGCACAGGAATTGCAGACGATACAACTCCGCATCTTTCAGCGGGGGCAAGGAGACATTTAGCAATAAAGTGAATGAAGGCACCGCGTTCTTTGTTCCAATTCCAATATTAACAATAGAATTAAAGTAAAGAAATAATATTATGTCACAGAATATTTTAGTAATCGAAGATGATAAAAACATCAGAGAAGTTCTTGTTGCCATGCTTGAAGAAGAAGGCTTTATAGTCGATGCTCTCCCAAACGGAAAGTTGGTGTTGGAGACTATTATGAATAAGCAATTTGCAGTAGTCCTTTGTGACATCATGATGCCGAGGATGGACGGTTATGAGGTTTTGCAATTAATGCGGAAAAACCTAAAGCCCACAGAAAGACCGCTGTTTATTTTCTTATCTGCTCAGGCTGAAAATAGTGATTTCAGGAAAGGCATGGAACACGGAGCTGATGACTATTTAACCAAGCCCTATAA
>CAIWTC010000599.1 GCA_903915485.1 uncultured Ignavibacteriales bacterium
AGGGAACAGCTCTAATGATATTTGTATTTCAGTTATTATTACCACATTCAATCGGTCACATTTACTTAAAAATGTTTTATCTGCATTCATCAAACAATCAATTAGCAAAGATAGATTTGAACTTGTAATTGTTGATGATGGTTCAGACATACCGGCAGAAAGTATAGTCGAACAGTTTAACAGTCTGGATATTAACTACACATATCACGAAAATCATGGTTTAGCATATTCGCGAAATGTTGGTATCGCCAAATCAAAATATGATATTATTGTTTTTGCTGATGATGATGATATCCCAAGTCCGGACTTTCTAAAATCTCACTTGGAAATGCATAATCTTTACCCTGACTTAAAAACGGCTATACTTGGAAAACTCGAGTGGGATGAGTCAGTAAAAGTATCACCTTTCATGAGATATATAACTGATGTAAGTGGTGAATACTTTAGTTTCGCGAACATGGTGCCAAATCATATTTACGATGTTTGGAAATGGTGGGGCGGACTAATTTCCTGCAAAAAGAAGTTGCTTGAGAAATTTGATGAAATCTTTGATGTCCGATTCCGATTTGGTTATGAAGATACAGATTTAGCGATTAGAATGTTAAATGACAACATTAAAATAGTTTATAGTGCTGAAGCTATTAGTTATATCATTAAACCGGTAGAATTTGAAGAATTCCTAACTCGACGCTACAAACAAGGGCAATCTCTGAATTTACTGCAAAAGAAACATGGAGAAGTTGTTACACAGAGATATTTTCTTCAACATGTTGAAGATGAATATGAGGTTATATCCACTGAATTATCCTTAATTACTTCTCAAGTAAAAAAGCTCGAAGATGCAATTAATAAATTACCTATAGAAGAGCAATACCCATATTTAGTAAACAATCCTGAAATCGGACAGCT
The DNA here is from genome assembly GCA_903915485.1 of uncultured Ignavibacteriales bacterium. Lineage (GTDB taxonomy): Bacteria > Bacteroidota > Ignavibacteria > Ignavibacteriales > Ignavibacteriaceae > CAIYTF01. The sequence continues at coordinate 910 of CAIWTC010000599.1, forward strand.
ATTATTTAATTTGTATACCGCCGCATCACGGGGATATTTATTAAAAGGATACACAGAGACTGAACGTAATTATCATCTTATAAATGAAATCAAAACTGATTCACCATTGAAGTTACGAATCGGCCTTCATGCACAGACCCTACACCGCGGCGATAAAGTTGTAGGTGGTTCAGAAATTACAACGAAAGGACTTAAAAAAGCATTTGAAAAATATGCTAATGTCGAATCAGTTCTCAGGTATGGTACTAACTCGTTTAAACAAATTAACGATGACCTTGACTTGGTAGTAATTGAAGGATGGGAGGGAGATGTTCCTGGATTTATTAATGCAGTTAAGGAAAGAAATCCTTCAACAATAGTATTGTTTTGGAATTTGTCCTTCTGGGGGTTAGAACAAATAATCCAATTACCCGTGGATGGATTCCTAACCAATTCCTCAAAAATGATGGAAATATTACAAAAGCATGTTCCGACAAAATTAGTCATGTTAGCTGCAGACCCTGCGGAATATTTCCCACAAGACGCCACTCCTGAATACGCACATGATGTAGTATATCTAGGGATGTATCATCCACATAAATCCTCTGATGTTATGGAACGGATGCTTATTGAAGCCAGCGAATTCGATTTTGCAATATATGGTCAAGGTTGGGATAACCACCCCGAACTTAAAAAATATTGGAAGGGTAAATTACCAATTGGACATATTAATAAACTTTATAACTCAGCCAAAATAGTTATTGGGACAACAGAGGATAGACAGCGCGAGGCCGGAATGATAAACAACCGCGTGTTTGAATCCTTGGCCTGCGGTTCCAATTTTATCTCAGAATATTACCCTGAACTTGAGAATAGCTTCGGCAAATACATACATTATTCAAAGAAAAAGGGCGATACTAAAAAAGTTATTAAATCTATTTTAGCGAATAACAATTCAAGAAAAAATAAAACTCAGATAAGTAACTATATATCCGATAATCACACATATGATCATAGAGTAAAACAAATACTTGAATTCTATAATGAAATTAAAAATGGACCAAACTGCAGTAAATGGGAAATTTCAACAAAAGCTGAGAAAGTAAGCGACACAGTTATTGATGCAACAATAGAAACAGAAACACTTCATACTCAGTCACCCCTGATTTCTGTTTGTATTCCTACCTACAACAGAGCAGCATATTTAGAACAGGCAATACAAAGTGTTCTCAATCAAACATATACTAATTATGAAATTTTAATTGTCGATGATGGTTCAACCGATAATTCGAAACTTATTTTCGATAAATATGCTGAACATCCTAAAATTGATATTTTTCTGAAAGAACATACTAATGCACCTGATACACGCAACCGGTTAATCCGCGAAGCAACCGGGGATTTTATATTATGGCTTGACTCTGATGATACCATTAAGAATAATCTAATTCAAACATATGTTGATCATATAAGTCGATTTCCAGACACAGATGTATTTTATACAAACTTATTCATCACAAACGATGATATGTCGCAAATAAAAAAGAGCGATGCATATCCTGATTGGTACAACAATAAAAAAGAGTTGAAAAAGACTTTGGTATTTGGATGCAGAATTCCTAACCCGGGTACATTGATCCGCCGCTCTAAATATGATGAAACCGGTGGATATGATGTAAGTATGCTAAGGGCACATGATTATGAATGGTGGGTACGGGCTGTTGACAAATTAAATTTCAAATTGATTGATGAATACTTGGTTTATTGGAGATGGCACGATTCAAATATGTCAGCACTATCAGTCAAAGTTGATTGGAGTTATGATGTTCGAGTTATTCAGAATCAACTCGGTACTAATAATATTGAAAACATTTTTGCTGATGAAATCAATCGTATGGGAAATATTAAATTATTCTACCTTTGGTTTTACTATAATCTAGTTCGTAAATTCGAAATACTAGAAGACTTAAAACTCACCCAAGTTTACCTTAATAAAACTAAAGAGCTATTAGCTGACCCTGAAGTTATTGCATTAAAAGACAGTTTGGATATGACAACTATATTCCAATGATACAAGTATTCTTTTCAATAATAGTAACAACATATAATCGTAAAGATTTACTTCATAGAGCGATAGAGAGCATTTCCGCTCAAACCTATCGTAACTTTGAAGTGATTGTCGTGAATGATGACGGGGTATCAGTTGAAAATATTATTGAAGAATACTTGACGAAGTTTCCCATAAAACTGATTAACAATGAGTCAAACAAAGGGCCTGCCGCATCGAGAAATATTGCCATTAAAGAGTCTAAAGGAGATTATGTAACTTTCCTTGATGATGATGATATTTACTTCCCAAATCACTTAGATACACTTTATCGGGAATCAAGTGATGAATTTAATGTATTATATACAGATGCATCGCGGCGAGTCTATAAGATTATTGATGGCAAACAAGTTGAAATTGATAATTATATCCCCTACTCTATTGAATATCATCCGGATAAACTATTTATAGGTAATATTACACCGATAAACTGTGTGGCAATTAAGAGAAATGTCTTATTAGATCTTCATTTTAATGAAACATTTCAGGCGTTGGAGGATTGGGAGTTCCTGATTCGTTTATCTGCCTCTAACAAATTCAAACATATAGCTAAAACAACATGCGAAGTTACATGGATTGTCAATGGAGAAAACATAACTTCCAAGCGCTCAAATGAGCAGACAAATGCGAGAGAAATGATTTACACGCTTTATGCAGATAAGATAAATAATATTGAGAACAGGGATGTAATTATTTCAGAGTTTAATAAGATATGGGAAAAGGACAGGTTTTTAGAAGCAAAACAAATCTCCATTGTTGTTCCTGTTTTCAACAATTTAGCATATACCAAAGCCTTTGTTGCTTCAGTAAAAGAAACAGTAAAACTTGATTATGAATTAATTTTAGTAGATGACATTAGCTCAGACGGTACTGATAATTATTTAAGAGAACTTTCAGCTAGTGATAATAAAGTAAAGATAATTTTTAACGATCTGAAACTTGGATTTCCGGGCAGTGTAAATCAAGGAATTAAAGTTTCAAATGGTCACACTATTTTAATAGCAAATAACGACATCATACTCAATAAAGGTAGTATCCATCGGATGTTTGACCTGCTAAATTCTAATCAAGAATTTGGGATAGTCGCCCCTATTTCAAATGCTGTGATGGGCCCGCAACTTGATTTAGAAGC
>CAIWTC010000600.1 GCA_903915485.1 uncultured Ignavibacteriales bacterium
GACAGAAGTAACCAGTGCATTAGGAAAGATTGGTAACTTTACACAACGCTTGGACATTAAAGAAGAAACACTCAATGTGTCAATCACTAATGCTCAATCAAGTTACAGCCGTCTATTCGACGCTGATATGGCTGCAGAACAATTGAACGCTACTCGTGGAAGTATCCTTGGACAGGCTGCAACCGCAATGGTTTCTCAGTTAAATTCAGCACCTCAGTCGGTACTTTCACTATTCAGATAGTACAGGCTTTCAAAATCCTCGGATCCCTCCCGTGCAACAACGGGAGGGTTTAATAAAGACGAAACAAAGTTTTTAATAATTAAATCAATTAATGCATAAATAGTTAGAGTTATGAATACAACAGCCTTCTCACAGAACAGAACTTCTCAATTGAATCCTTACTTGGTTAAAGAAATTCTTGAGGCATCACCTCAAAAACTATTAATCAAAATATATGATTTCGCAATCACGAATTGTCTGCTTCACGATATGATTAAGACGAACCGTGCACTTGATGAGCTCATAAACAGCTTAAATTTTGATGATGTTAAGGCTAGAGAAATTTCTACAGGTCTACTAAGACTTTACCAGTTCTGCCAGGACCAGATGCGCAAAAGAAATTATGATATCGTTCATACAATATTAGTTGATTTGCGTGATAGTTGGTTGACCATATTTAACATGAAAAGATAAACTTGCCTTATGGCATATGATCTATTAACCTCATCCGGTATTTCTTCATTGGTGAGTGACTACAGCACCAATGAAACGACGAAAAAGATTACTCCCCTCAAGGATAAGGTTACTACATATACTAATTTAAACTCAGCATGGACTACACTTAGTTCTAAAATCACAACATTAAAAAGTGCTACAAGTGATTTATACACCGCATCTACTTCAAGCACAATCTTCAATTCGAAAACTTCAACAACCTCTGACAGTTCGCATGTGGATGCAACTGTTTCTCAGAGTGCCAGTATGGGAGCGTACTCGCTTCGGGTAAGTCAACTTGCAAAAAATGATATTGCTGTTTCCGATTCACTTGCTACGGGTACTGAAGTTACAGGAATGGCGGGAGTTCACCGGCTTCAATTTAACTCCGGAGATTATACTTCATTTGTGGACGTTACCTTAACGGGGACTGAAACAAACGCAACAGTAATGCAGAAAATATCTGATACTGTTAACTATTCAAAAGCAGTTGTTACTTCTTCAAGCAAGTCGGCAGGCGGAGCTTTTACAGGAGCAGGTTCTTTTACGGTTAATGTCGAGGGTACGGAAACCGCAATAGCTTATGATTACAGCGATGGGACAAAAACATATTCTGAAATTATTGCTGACATAGCAACAAAAATTAATAGTAAAGTATCGGGCGTTACAGCGGAAAAAGTTGTTAACGAGGATTTAACAGTAAGCTTAAAACTTACGGTAGATAACTCATCTTCCTATATAAGTTTGAATTCCACCTCGGGTGATTTGTTAGGGTCATCAAATTTGAACATGAGCGCAACGAAACTAAGGGCCGCCTCAAATTTGGTTTCTACAGCAGTATTTTCAGCAGCACCCGGAAAAACAAAAATTTCTTTTACCGCACAGAATACAGGTTACGATTACCGTCTGCAGATGAGCGATGTGTCGGGTTCGGCGTTAAACTTTCTTGGATTAAAGAACGACATTCTAAGCTCCCACACTAAAAACGTGGATGATTCTTCTGCGGGATTTATTTATAACATTACAAGTTCAACAACTAATGACTTGAATTCTAAATTTTTATTCAACGGAATAAATGTTCAATCAAATAGTAATACTTTAAGCACGCTGGCGACAGGAGTTACATTTAATCTAAAATCTGTAATGACTGATACTGAAACACCGGTTACTGTAAATGTAGCGAGCGATGTTACAACGGTTAAAACAAAGATTAAAGATTTTATTACTAAATACAATTCGGTATATTCCTACATCAAGCAAAACTCTACATCGGGTCAAGACGGCAGAGGAATATTTGTAAGTGACATAACAGCTAATTCGCTGATGAAATCTCTGACGAATATTGCTATCTCGCAGGTATCGGGAATCCCTTCGGGAAAGCTTAGCTATCTTTCACAAGCGGGAATAACTTTTGACCCTACAGTTGGACTTTCTGTTACTGATGACACAAAACTTACAAGTGTGCTTACGAGCAAACCTACTGAAGTTGCCGCCCTGTTTAATAGTACCGCCGGAATAGCAACAAGACTTTATACTGAAAGCAACCGTTATGTTGGTTCAAGCGGAACAATATCAAAACTGCAATACAGTCTTAATAATAATATAACTTACTTAAATAAAAAAGTGGACTCAACACAAATAAGCATTGATAAGAGTGCAAGTACTCTTAGAGACCAATATAATAGAATGCAAAGTCAATTAGTGGCGCTGCTTAATGCGCAGCAATCATTCTCAAGTTTTGGAGCTTGATAAAGCACTATGGATAAATTAGAATCAGAAGTATCGGCATTAAGGAAAATGTTTCAGGAGGCGCTTAGACTCTTGGATATAACTACGCCGCAAATTCTGGACAGCACTGTGCCGAGAATTGTTTATCTTACAAATGAAATTAAGTCAGAACACCGTAAATTGAAGCAAAACTATGCGTCTTGTGAGATTGCAAGTTATGACGATGAGTTTCAAATATTAGCTAAACAAATTTCAGAAAAATTCGACAATACAATTAGAAAAGTAAAAATAGCAGTCAACGATTTGAAAAGCGAACTGCTGAGTTTACAAAACAAAAAACTACTGAACCAATACAACAGGTAAATAAAGTGAAAATAGAATCATCGAACTCAAGCCAAATGTATCTGAAGGAGCTC
>CAIWTC010000601.1 GCA_903915485.1 uncultured Ignavibacteriales bacterium
CGTCAGCAAAACGCGCTTCGATACCTAATCTTTTGAAAGCAACTTTGAACTGATTATAAGTTCCGCCATAAAGAAATGAAGTAGTGATAAAATTATCGCCTGACTGAAGAATATTATTCAACGCAATAAACTGCGCAGCCTGACCGGAAGCCACTGCCAAAGCAGCGACTCCGCCTTCAAGAAGTGCGATTCGTTTTTCAAAAACATCAGTTGTTGGATTCATAATCCTTGTATAGATGTTTCCGAATTCCTTCAATCCGAACAAGTTTGCCGCATGTTCAGCATTGTTGAATACATAAGAAGTAGTCTGATAAATCGGGACTGCTCTTGCATTAGTTGTAGGGTCAGCTACCTGCCCTCCGTGAAGCTGTAAAGTTTCAAATCGTGACTGATTAGAAGTACTCATATTTATTTCCTTATCTATATTTATTATTATTTACTTACTTAATTAAAACAAAAAACCCGTTTGCGCTTATTTAGTTAAGCCCAAACGGGTTAACCTTTTTAGCGATATTTAAAGTGGCGCAATACGGTGCAAATTCCACTATATACAAAAAACCACACGAATCATTATTTACATCTGACTTGTGTGGTTTCTTTATCCAAGAAATTTTCAGATGTACAATCTGCGTATCATTTTAGCACCGTAGACTTGGTTACTCGGTTGCTGTTCATCAATAACGAAGAACTCTTGATACAAATTTTAATTGTTGTTAGTTCTAATATATTATTTTTTAATGTATATGTCAAGAAATATTTAATAAACTAAAATTTAATTATGGTTTGCCTTAATTAATTCACTCTCCCATAATAGTCATAACAATTCTTCGCTGTCCCCCATAGTTGCGATGCTCGCCAAGATATACTCCCTGCCATGTACCTAAGTTTAAACAATTATCAGTTACCGGAATAGTCAGTGTAGCACCCATCATAGAGGTTTTAATGTGAGCGGGCATATCATCACTGCCCTCCATTGTGTGTTCAAACCTTGGGAAGGACTCAGGGACTGCATGATTAAAAAATGTTTCAAAGTCCCTGCGCACATCAGGGTCGCAGTTTTCGTTAAGCGTCAGCGATGCAGAAGTATGTTGAATACACAAGTTGCATATTCCTTTTGAAATTTTTCCGAATGAAGAAATTTCTTTATCTATATAATTAGTAATCAAGTGGAACCCGCGCTTAAAGGCAGGCAGCACAATCGTTTTCTGATATATTTGCATAATTAAGGACTTTACTAAATTGTTATTTTCAATAAATTAAAATAAGAAATAATTACAATCCATTTTTTTATGATTTTAATTTTATAAGAGTTTTCAAAATGCTAATACATAACTGCCGTAACAACCCAAAACTCAATCTACATTATATTATTTCTACATTATAATTCACTTTGATTTACTTAAAAATCTTATTACCTTTTATTACAGTTGACTATTTTTTAGAATAATTGAAAGACCGAAGTGTTCGGCTGACAAAATTAATTCATGACTTATTCGCTGTTATATCTTAAAATAAATCATCAAATCAAGAGGAGGCATTATGTATTTAAGACTTATTTCAATTTCGGCTTTTGTCCTTTCAATTCTACTATTTTCTTCCTGTAAAACTGCTGAGGTTCAACAGCATCGAGTTATTCGCCCAGCCGAGTGGCCCACAAGCAGTTGGACACAAAACCAATACAAAAACTATTTTGATTCAAGTTTAACCAAATTTCCACTTGAAGGTATTTGGACTCTAAAAGAATCTTTCACCTGGAAAAATCCCACACAAAACGTATCAGGAATGCTTCGCCCAAGTAATATTTATCGACTGGCGATTGTACATGATTCTACTCTGCACAACTATGATTATTATGCTGTATTACTAGAATCAGATGACACAAACTGGACCCCGGGGAGTCTTAAAGGTTATTTACGAAGAACAGCTTATTCTGATTATTACGAATATTTGTTCTTCGATGAAAATTTCGAGTCCGAAAAAGGATTTCTACCTAAAGATGATAACAATTGGGCATATAATACTTCCCAACTAATATATAATGAATTAGGCTTAAATATCGAGACTTCAAAATATTTAGTACTTTTTAAGGTTTACCCGCCATTTGATAGAATAGGGAACCCTGCAGATACATCATTAAAAGGAACTGGCTCAGGATTCTTAATTTCCAAAAGTGGGTTGATAGTAACGAATCACCATGTCATAGAAAATATGAATAAAATAGAAGTTGTTTTTCCAGAAAAGAATATTAAAAAATCAGGAACTATAAAATTAGTTGATAATAAAAATGATTTGGCAATAATTCAGCTAAACGATTTTAAGTATTCTGAAATTAGTGATTCAGATATTCCTTACAGCATCGCTGACTTTAAGTCTGTTAAAGTAGGTCAAGAAGTTTTTACATTGGGATTCCCGGTATCTGATGTATTGGGTTCAGAGTGTTCAAGGTTATCAATTGGAAACATAAGTAGTATGTATGGCCTTACGGAAAACCCGGTTTTAATGCAAATAAGTGCTCCCATCCAGCCCGGAAACAGCGGAGGACCTGTCTTTAACACAAAAGGAGAAATCGCCGGTGTCATAGTCTCCTCATTGAATAGCAGTGCTTTTTGGAACGCAAAGGGAACAATGCCTCAGAATGTAAATTTTGCAATAAAATCTCTATATCTTCAAAGTTTAATTTCCATGCTTTCCGAAGGTAATGAACTCAAGGAGTCAAAAACCGATAAAAAGAAAGATAGCATAGAAAATCTAGTTGAAAAATTTAAACCTTTTATAGTTCAAATTAAAATTTATTAGTC
>CAIWTC010000602.1 GCA_903915485.1 uncultured Ignavibacteriales bacterium
ATTCCTTTCGGAAAATCATTCACTCCTTTTGTAGCATATGATTTAAAAACAGTTCCGCTGGACAAAACAACTGTGGACAACACTTTCATGGCGGGAATCAAACTCGGCAATCAGTACGGTTCAGGTTTTAGGATTCAATACATTTACTATTCAGGCAAAAGCATGCATGGAGAATACTACAATGTAGATGAAAAAAGTTCTTCAATTGGATTTACAATAGATTTCTGATGGACGAAAAAGACAAGAAAGATTTCTTTTCATATTTCAACAAACCGCCGAAGGAAAATCCAAGGTTTAGATTTTTACTTCCGCTGCTTTTGTTCATCCTAACATTCATCACTACAACTATGGCGGGATTTGAGTGGATTAGAGGACAGGTAAATAGTTTTGATGTTTCTGAACTCGTGATTGGACTTCCTTATTCTTTTTCAATAATGCTATTTCTTTCCTTTCATGAATTCGGACATTACTTTGCATCGCGCTTTCATAAGGTTGATGCCTCTCTACCATATTTTATTCCCTTTGCTTCATTTCTAGGATTCCTGAATTTTGGTACATTCGGCGCCGTTATAAAAACAAGAACAGCAATCCCGACAAAGAAAGCGTTGTTCGATATCGGAGCATCAGGTCCAATAGCAGGATTTGTTATCTCAATGGGTTTAGTTATCTACGGGTTTTCGCATCTCCCTTCTAAAGAATTTTTAATGCACATACATCCGGATTATGGAACCGCGGAATATGGCAAGAATGCAATTTCTTTAACATTCGGCGACTCACTTTTATTCTCAGCGCTACGGGCAATGTTTACCAATGCATCTGACTTTATTCCACCCATGAGTGAAATATACCATTATCCGTTTCTATGCGCGGGATGGTTCGGACTTTTTGTGACAAGCATGAATCTTGTCCCCGTTGGACAATTAGACGGAGGCCACATTGCTTACGCTCTTTTAGGCGAGAAGAAACATTATGCTGTTGCATCCGTCTCAATGATATGTCTTATTATTTTAGGATTTTTAGGAATACTTAAAGCTTTTGCCTTTGATTGGATTCCGTTCGGTTGGCCGGGTTGGTTATTTTGGTCAATTATTCTCTATTTTGTAGTCAAAATCAAGCATCCGCCAATTTATGACTTTCAGAAACTTGACAAAAAGCGTAAATTTTTAGGATGGATTTCTTTAATAATTTTTCTATTAAGTTTTTCACCGACACCGTTTAATATTCAATAGTTATTTTACCAATTAAACTTTCATATATGAAATATAAAAACACATTTGTTATTATAATCTTTAGCTTTTCACTGCTGCTATTAGCGGGATGTGCGACTGATTATACGAATACGATTGAACCGACAACAGTTTCAATAAACACGCTTTACCTGAAGGCCTTACCTGAGAATATTTCAGTAAAAGATTCATCTTTGGACCTTGAAATAAAACTCAGCGTAAAAAAAGAATCTTCACCAATTGTCACCGCGGATTTGATTTATCAGTCTTACATAGCAAAATCATTTTCATTATATGATGATGGACTGACCACCCACTCGGACAAAACCGCAGGAGATTCGATATACTCAGTCAAGATAAAATTAGATTCAACACAAAAGAATGGTGCTTATCAGCTTCGTTACTATGTCTCCGCTGCAAATCAAAGCGAACAGTTTGCCGGACAGCAGTCATTTAATTTTTTCAATGGAAAAAACTCTCCCCCTGTAATAAGCGAATTGTCTGCCCCTGATTCTATAACAGTTACTTCTGACCCGGTTGATTTTCTACTCTCAGTTAAAACTGCTGACCCCGATGGAATCAGCGACATTGCAAAAGTTTATTTTGTTTTCTTTCGCCCTGACGGAACAACAGGAACAAATCCTATTGAACTTAATGACTTAGGACAATCAGGTGATGCCCTTCCTAGAGACGGCATATATTCAGTAGGACTTTCAATGAATAGTGCAAGTTTAAAAGGTGCTTGGAGATTTGAATTCCGCGCCAAAGACCAAACAGGTGCACTCAGTAATTTATTGATTCATAATTTAATCGTGAAATAATGAAAAAACTTTTAATAATTATATTTATATCCTGCGGGGTTATTTTCCCTCAGTTCAAACAGTTAAACTATCGTTTGCAAGAAGAAATAAAATCCTTATCGAAAATCAGCGATGACACTCCCGCAAGCAATACCATTAATGATATTCTAATTGTTGGAGATACAGTCTGGATAGCCACTTCCCGCGGATTGAGCAAATCAACTGACCAAGGATTGAACTGGACAAACTACTATCAAAACCCTGCTTTTGGAACTGAAAGTGTCTCAGCACTTGCGTATGATAAAGCGACTCATTCGATTTGGTGCTCACTCGCACACTCAACAATGGCAGGCGGACAATCGCTTCCCGAAGGTTCAGGACTTAGGTTTTCGACTAACGGAGGTACTACCTGGAAAACTGTTCCACAGCCTATCGATGCGATTACCGATACAATTGAAAAGTACGGCAACGATACAATCAACGCTTTACCGGTTACAGTAAAAATTCAAAACATTTCTTACGATGTTGCCATTACTCCTAATGTAGTTTGGATAGCTTCTTTCGCAGGCGGTTTAAGGAAAAATAGAATTGATAGTTTAATTGCTAATCCAACTTCACATTGGAGTAGAGTAATTCTTCCACCCGATAATAAATACTCAATCTCCCCGACCGATACTTCTTTCGATTTTTGTTTATCCCCTGCATCAGGGAAGTATTGCTCAACAGGAAATTTAAATCACAGAGTGTTTTCACTTGCTGTTGCAGAAGACTCAATATTATATGTCGGAACTGCAAACGGTATTAACAAAACAACTGATGCGTTGAAGGCAGTAAACACAAACTTCTCTCCTAGTTGGACAAAGTATAATCATCAGCAAAACCCTGACTCTTCAATCACCGGTAACTTTGTTGTTGCGCTTCATTATGAATCAGGCAGCAACCCTAAAACATTATGGGCGGCGACATGGAAAGCAGAAGATGCTAATGAAAGTTACGGAGTTAGTTTCTCTCAAAACGGTGGAAAGAACTGGCAGAAAACTTTAGTAGATAACAAAGTTTATAATTTTGCGAACTATCAGGACAACACAGTAATTCCGGCAGATAACGGATTGTACCGCACTTCGAACTTTGGTGCAACATGGTTGCTTGCGGGAAATATTGTTGATTCAAAAACAAAAAGCACCTTACAGAGCAGCGCTTATTACTCTGCATGTTTTTCAGAAGATGGAAAAGCGCTTTGGATTGGTAGCGGCGAAGGTCTTGCGCGGCAAGTTCAGACAGGCAATAATAGCTGGACAAGCGACTGGCAAATATTTTTTGCCTCACAAAAATTAACTGCAAATTCAGAAAGCTATGCTTTCCCAAATCCTTATTCACCTAAAACCGATGTTTGCAAAATCAAATATTCAACCGGCGGCAATTCCCAGTCAGTTACAATAAGAATTTTTAACTTTGGAATGAAACCTCTGCGTACAGTAATTCAAAATGCTCAGCGCGGCAACCCCACACACAGTGTTAATACATCTTCTAATGGTGTTAACGGCGTGATTGATACTTGGGACGGAAAGGACGATGCAGGTCAAGTCGTTCCGAATGGTGTTTACTTCTATAGAATTGATGTCGGTTCAAATGAACCTGTGTTCGGAAAGATTATGGTGCTTCAATGAGAAATATATTATATATAATATTCGGGTTAACAGCAATCTGTTTTGCTCAGCCAAAATTTGAAGCAACAAATTCAGCACCTGGAGAATTCAGCCGCATGGGATTTTTACCTCGCGGATTAGCGATGGGTAATGCCCTATCCGCAGTTACGACAGGGAATCTTTCAGGATACTACAACCCTGCGCTCTCAGTTTTTCAGGAACAAAATTCTGCACAGACCGGATACACATTTCTCAGCCTTGACCGTCAACTTA
>CAIWTC010000603.1 GCA_903915485.1 uncultured Ignavibacteriales bacterium
AATTTAGCGATGTCAACCATACAAGTATCCTGATCCATAACAACAAAGCCGCCTGAGCCCATCATAGCACCGACTTCTTTAAGTGATTCATAGTCAACTTTGGTATTGATGACACTTTCAGGAAGACATCCGCCCGATGGACCACCGATTTGAACAGCCTTAAATCTTTTTCCTCCCGGAATGCCTCCGCCAATATTAAATACAACTTCATTTAATGTTGTTCCCATAGGAACTTCAACTAAACCTGTATTTCTAATCTTGCCGCTGAGCGCAAATACTTTTGTGCCTTTGCTCTTATCAGTTCCTATTGATGAAAACCATTCGGAACCTCTTGAAATAATTTCAGCAACATTAGCCAAAGTTTCAACATTATTAATTATAGTAGGCATACCCCAAAGACCGGCAATTGCAGGGAATGGAGGACGGGGCCTAGGCATACCGCGCTTGCCTTCTATTGAAGCGATTAGTGCAGTTTCTTCGCCGCACACAAATGCACCCGCGCCTTTTTTAATTTTCAAGTTGAAAGAAAATCCGCTATTTAGAATATTGTCACCGAGCAATCCATATTCTTTACATAGTTTGATAGTTCTTTCCAAGCGTTCTATAGCAAGCGGATATTCAGCCCTGCAATAGATATAACCTTCTGTTGCACCGATTGCAAATCCACCTATCAGCATACCTTCGATGACTCTGAAAGGGTCGCTCTCAAGAACTGACCTGTCCATGAACGCACCGGGGTCGCCTTCATCTGCATTGCATATTAAATATTTCTGAGGTGCTTTCTGTTTCTGTGCCAGGTCCCATTTTTTTCCGGTCGGGAATCCTGCGCCGCCTCTTCCACGCAAACCGCTTGCAAGAATTTCTTTTACAACATCAGCAGGTTTCATCCGCCTGATAGCCTTATCGATTGCACTGAATCCGCCGTTTGCGATATATGCATCTATAGACAGGGGGTTCAGAACACCGCAGTTTTTCAAAACAATTTTAACTTGCTGCTTAAAGAAAGAATCATCTTTGAGTAGATTGATTTTTTTTGAGTGTTCGGAATGTGCACCTAATAACTTTTCGGTGAAGATTTCTTTTTCGATGATTGTTTTCTGAAGAAGTTTTGAAACCAATTTTGGAGTAATCTCGCAATACGATACTCTTGCATCGCCAGGTAATTTAATATCAACAATAACTTCTTTAGCGCAGAAACCGATGCATCCTGTTGCTTCAATTACCGCTTCAATATTCAGCTTTATTAACTCTGCTTCAATAGCTTCTTTAACTTTTTCGGCTCCTGCGGCAAGTCCACAGGTTCCCATTCCGATAAAGATTATTGGCAGTTCATGTTCTTTGTAAGTAAGTCTGTTATTCAAATGAATGAATTTTTCGCGACATTCGTGGTGATGGTGACAAAGCGGTCCTTCGTGGGCACAACGGACAAACAAATCGCAAGGGCGTTCCTTGGAGTGCCAGCACTCATAACAGCATTTTTCTAGAAAAGTGTTCATGCTTTGACTCCTGCATCTTCAGATTTCGCTTCTGACTGAACTTTTGCTTTGACATTATATTTTTTAACAATTGATGGTATATCTTTGGTAGTAATTCTTCCGTGGTAGTCATCATTCACTGTAATTACCGGAGCAATACTGCATGCACCTATACAGCTAACCAATTCAATGGTAAACTTTCTGTCTTTGGTGGTTTCGCCTGCTTTAATACCCAAAGTATTTTCGAGAGCAAAAAGTAAGTTGGCAGAATTTTTTACATGGCAGGCAGTTCCTCTGCAGACTCTAATAACATTCTCCCCAAGTGGAGCCAAGCGGAACATATTATAAAAAGTAGCGACACCGTACACTCTGCTTAAAGGAAGACCAACGAAATCCGCAACTTCAGTCAAAGTTTCCTCGGGAAGATATCCATAAACTGCCTGGACATCCTGCAGCAAGGGTATAAGTGCACTTTTATCACGGCTTTTATAATTTTCAAAGATATTTTGATGCATATTCATCTCATTTTATTGTATTAACTTAGCCTCAACAAACAGCGTGCCACAAAAAGTATTTTACGCATGAGTATTTTCACTATTTTTGAATCTATTGGTTGATAAATAGCAAAGGTTCTTGGAAATTAGATTTAAGTTCTCAAATTGTAAAAATGCGAGCCCATTTTGTGGCATACTTATTGTTTTTTCGGTCCCCTCATTCGAATTAAACAATTACTCTTAGCTATGTACAGTAATAAAACGCCAAAAAGCAGAATTTCTACCACACAAAATAATAGGGCATGAAATTATCCTAAATAAATTGGCACTTTTATTCGATAATTAACTCTATATAGATAAATATTTTCTTAAATTTGAAGTCCATTTTAGGAAAATTAATTTTAGAAATAAAAGAATTAAAATACATGATTATAAAACTTATAAATAAACTCATATTCTCAATATTTATAACGATATCAATATTAGGACAAGCAGGCACTTACTACGATTTATTAACACCAAGTTCGTCATCATTCATAACGGATTTGGAAGGCAGGATACGAAGCCCATATACAAGAATTACCTACGATCAGTTTGATGAAACAAATGTTGCAAATTTTGCCTCAAGAGATACTACGAATGGACAAAAAGTTTTCACTGATGTTTACAGCGGTGAGAATTGCGTTTACACTCCCCCTTTTGCTTATGGAAACGCATACAGCAGAGAGCATACCTGGTGCCAAAGTTGGTTTCCGGTAGCAAGCACCTCAAATGATTATTATTCCGACCAGCATCACCTATACCCTGTTGACCAGCCGAATGTTAACGGAAGACGTTCAAATAATCCCTTAGGCGAAGTCGTTTCCGCCACTTATACATTTTTGGAATGTAAACTCGGCACAAGTTCAACCGGCGAAGTAGTATTTGAACCTAGGGCAAGTCACAAAGGTGATGCTGCTAGAGCATTGCTTTATATGGCCCTTAGATATAATGGCGTAACTGGATTCGGTGATTGGACATTCAATTACTTGAACACTCATTATTTGGCATCTCAGCAGCAGGACATTGCTGTGCTACTTAAATGGCATAAACAAGACCCGCCTGATAAGTGGGAAATTGACAGAAACAATTATGTGCAATCAATTCAGAAAAATAGAAATCCGCTCATCGACCACCCTGAGTATGCAAATTATATTGACTTTAGCAACTTGTCTAAACTCTCCCCTACATTTGCTGCAGAACCGACTAACTATCCAACCGGATTTACAGCAACTGCAAGCGGAAGCAGTGTTACGCTAAATTGGACCGCAGCAGCAGCAGGGAGTCAGGCACCATCACAATATCTGATACAAGCCTTCAAGTATAACAATTACTTTATCCCTATGGACGGAGTAACGTATACAAATGATGTTAACTTTACTGACGGCGCTGCTCAAGTGTTAGTTGATTATGGAACCAATACATATACATTCAGTGGACTGGCAAACGGAACATACTATTTTGCAATTTTTGACTTAAACGGCTCAGGAACTTCAGTCAATTATAAATCATCTGAAGGATTTTTGACAGCCAATGCAATCGTCAATGCCAGCAGCAGCACTACCGTCTCTTTCAGTACTCCATCTGCAGTAGTTTCTGAAGGTGTCGGCACCTATACTATTACTGCATCAATTACGAATCCCAGTGCTACAACAGCAACCACTGCAAGTATAGCGTTGACTTCAGGTGCAGGTTCGAATGTAAACAACTTCAGTTCACAAGCAATTACTTTCCCTGCAGGCAGCTCCGCATCGCAAACCGTAACACTAACGGTTACAGATGACCAGATAGTTCAGGGCTCAAGGACGCTTACTTTTGGACTTCAAAGTGTCAGCGGAGGAACCTCGGCAACAGCTGCGTCGCCATCTTCTTTCGGTTTAACAATAACGGATAATGATGGTATTACTAGTGTTGCATTTTCATCTGCATCGGCAACTGTTTCAGAAGCAGGAGGGACTTATAATTTAACTCTTGCTATTACGAATCCGAGCGTCACTGCAGCAACAACTGCAGATATCGCCCTAACTGTTGGTGATGCATCGAATGTAAATAACTATACTACTCAAACAGTAACTTTCCCGGCAAACAGTTCTGCATCACAAAATGTAACACTTACACTTACAAACGATTTAATAGTAAACGGTTCTAGAACGCTTACATTTTCAATTTCAGATGTAGCAGGCGGAAATTCTGTAACAATTGGAAGTCAATCCACTTTTGATTTAACAATTACTGATAACGAAGTTGGGACAACCGTCAATTTTTCTTCGGCATCTGCTTCCGTTTCTGAAGGTGTCGGCACATACAATCTAACTTTAACAATAACTAATCCAAGTGCATCAGCAGCCACAACGGCTCAAGTTGCCTTGACCACGGGAAGTTCGACTAATATAAATAATTACACTACTCAGACGGTAACTTTCCCCGCAAACAGTTCTGCTTCTCAAAATGTAACTCTCACAGTTACGGATGACCAGATAGTTCAAGGATCCCGAACATTAACTTTTTCTATACAAAGTGTTACAGGCGGTAATTCAGCAACTGCAGGCGCAACAGCCACTTTTGATTTAACTATAACAGATAATGATGTTTCCAATTCAGGTACCGTGATTATTAATGAATGGTCTCAAGGCACAGCCGGCAATAAAGAATGGATTGAACTTATGGTAATTCAGGATGGGCTTGATATGAGAGGATATACACTCGGTGACGGTGGCGGAACTTATGTTACTTTTACGAACGCTACGACCTTTTGGAGTTCAATCCCATCTGGAACCATAATTTTAATATATAACGCTGCTGATAAAGAAACTTTCGCCCCGTTTAACTCGGCAGATGATGTAACATTGACAGGTGACGGAAATAAAAGAATAGTTGTGGCTCACAATAATACTTCGCTATTTTCAACACGAGCATGGGGAGGTCTGAGCAATACTACAAATACAGATAATCCTATATTGAAGAATGCATCCGGAACAGCTGTCCATGATTGGGACCAAACGGATAATGCATCCTTCACTGCCTTAAGAGGCGGCGCAAATTCATCCATCCATTATACCAGCAATAC
>CAIWTC010000604.1 GCA_903915485.1 uncultured Ignavibacteriales bacterium
AAACACCATCTGGCTTAAATTTAGCTGAAGGGTTAGAAATAATTTCAATTTTTTCAATAGCATTTGCCGGTATCTGTTGAAGTGCTTCTGCACGCGATGTAGGATCAACAAGAGCAGAATTCTTACCATTAATTAATATTTCAACATCAGCAGAACCGCGTAAACTAACATTCCCTTCAATATCCACTTGAACCGACGGAATGTTCTGTAACAAATCACTTACGCTCCCACTTGAACTCAGCACATCCTGAGTTACATCATAAATTTTTCTATCAATACCAGTTGTTAACACTGAACGCTCAGATTTTACTTCTATGCTGTTCAAAGTAATAGCGGACGGCATCATTTTGATTTTGTCTTTTTGAATTAACATTTGTTTTTCAGTGATGATAAACGGTTTTGAGAATCTGTCTTTATAACCGACTATCGAGCACCTGAGCAAATACTCACCTGCAGGGATGCTGGATATTTCAAATTTCCCATCAGATGAACTCGTTGCGCCTGTGACAACCGTACTGTCTGACTTTTTCATCACTACAACATTTACAAACTGTAAAGGTTTATTTGTTTTTGAATCAATGACGGAACCATTTACTTTTCCATCTTTTCGAAATCCAAAAACATTTATTGAAATGCTAACAAAGAGCATCATAATTATCGTAAACCGTGCCATCGTTCTCCTATTGTTGATATTATATCGAATACTATTCTGCTAGTGCCGGTAGTTGATTCGTTAATATATAAATCTATTTTTATAACCGATATATCATTATAGATTTAGATGATATAATCAGTTTATGTTTGAAAATATTAATTTAATAATTCTATTTCGTGAATTTGAAACTCAAAGTCCGCACTCGTTTTTCAACGATTCTATCCTGCTGATTCGACTTCCCAATTTATCAACTTCGAACCCTGTTAGAGTCTGTTTCTCGGGAATAAGTTTCAAATATTCAACTGCTTTTGCAAGTTGATTGAGTGCTTTATAATTTTTAGCTATCAGATAATTTAAGGTAATTTCATTACACCTATTTTGTAAAGATTCTTTTTTATAGGATTTTAGTAAATCTTTATAAATTTCTATGGCTTTATTTCGGTCCAATTCTTCCATTACTCTTGAATAATCCCACTTAAACAACCTGCTTTCAGGATGCTTTTTGAGCGGTTCGTTCAGAACACCTAATGCGGATTGAAAATCTTTTTTTCTAACTTGAATCCATACAAGATTGTGCACGGCAAAAAAACTGTGTATAGAAGAATTAGTTATTGCAAAATTCAAATTTTTAATTCCCTCTGCACGCTCATCCTTAACTATCCAACTAATTATCTCAGTCTTTTCACTTTTCCAAAATTTATATGCCCCGATAGCAACATACGCGTCGTAGAAATTACTATTAAGTTCAAGACACCTATCAAAATATTTTTTTGCGCTTAAGCCTTTTGTAAATGCATTCACCCAACTTTCATTCAAAGCATAAAAATAAGCGCGGTAGCCTTCAGCTAATCCTTTATAATAATTATTCCATACATTGTTTTCATCCTGTTTAATCAATGCATCAGATTTCTTAATTCCCTCATCAAGCCAATTAACGATCTGCCTCTCAGAAAACGGAAGCGAAAGTTCGTATTCACGAAAAATTGAATTCACCGCTAGGAAGATTTTACCAAGCGGCAATTCAGGGTATTTCTTATCCAATTCGTAAAACTGTTTTTGAGCCTTTGCGTAGTTCTGATTAACAATATTATCAAGCCCTTCATTCAGCAAACGATTAACTTCTTTATTAGGATGCGTTTGAGTAAATGCAGTCGAAGTAGTTATAACCGTTATTAATATGATATAAAGTAGTTTCACTTTAGCTCTTTACCAGTAAGATACTCATAACTAAATGTTATTCTCTTATTGCCTAAAGTGTTCCAAATGTTCTGTCACCGGCATCACCAAGTCCGGGTAATATGTACCCTCTTTCATTTAGACATCTGTCCAATGCAGCAGCATAAATAGGAACATCGGGATGGGCTTCAGAAATTGTTTTTACTCCCTCAGGGGCCGCCACCAGGCATGCGAATCTAAAATTAACTGCACCTTTACTTTTGAGATAGCTTAACGCGGAAGAAGCGCTTCCACCGGTAGCAAGCA
>CAIWTC010000605.1 GCA_903915485.1 uncultured Ignavibacteriales bacterium
GAATGTGGCTAAAGTAGTTGCAGATGCAGCAAATCTATACACAGAACAAATTAAAGCAAAGAATTTGAATTTCGTCCTTAATGTTTTTAATGATGAAATATACTCTCAACTCGATGAGAGGATGCTGAAATCAATAGTGGGGAACTTATTAAGTAACGCTGTTAAGTTCACGGATTCAGGGAGCATCAAAATAGATGTTGAGGCAAAGAGTATTGATGATATCGATAAGGTCGTGGTAAGAATTACAGATACAGGAACCGGTATTGATCCAAAAATGCTGAAGTTGATTTTTAATGAGTTCCGTCAGGTTAGCGAAGGCTTCGCGCGCTCGCATGAAGGAGTTGGATTAGGGTTAACGATAACCAAGAAGTTTGTTGATAAGATGAATGGAAAGGTTACGGTAAACAGCGAAATTGGAAAAGGCTCAACTTTTGAAATTAGCTTTCCTATATACGAAGATAAATTATCAAGGAAACCTTTGAAAATTCCGGCAATGCTTATGATTGATGACGATACGATTGCCTTCAGCGTAGTAAATAAAATGGTAGAAGGACAATTTGCTGTTGACTATGCACCATCAGAGACAGCTGCGAAAACATTGATGAGTAAAAATGAGTATTCAATAATATTGCTTGATATAGAATTAGGACACGGCAATAATGGTTTTAAGGTTTTGAAAGAAATAAGGAAAAATCCAAAGCACTTTCATTTGCCTATTATAGCAACTACTGCATATGCACTGCCTTCTGAAGAAAGGCGTTTTATTCAAGCAGGGTTCACCGGTTATATTGCTAAACCTTTCACTAAAAGCCAACTAATGGATGTCCTCAGAAAAGCACCCGCTAAAAAAGTTTTCAACTGATAAAGGAATACGGAGGGGATTTCGTAATTTAGTACTTTCAATAATAATTAATTTATAACATGATATCATCGCCCATAAAACCATTCGATTTTTTCATCCCGAAAATTCATAAAAATATTTACAACGCTATTTGCAAAGCGCTTACCGAAATATTCATAAATCATAGATACTCGGATAGAGTATTGGAAGCAATGTTGAAGTCAAATTCCAAATGGGGTTCAAGAGACAGAAGAATAATTGCTGAATCTGTTTATGATATAACCCGGTATTGGCGGCTCCTGGCTGAATCTCTTAAGATGGGAAACCATATTGACGAAGAAGATATTGAAGACATCGTCAGTCTTTATTTTGTAAAGAAAAATATTGAAATTGAAGGTTATACACAGAGGATAAAAAGCGGTGAAATGCGGTATGCGAAGAATCTTAATGTAAGAGTGATTCGCGAATCTATCCCTGATTGGCTTGATAAATACGGCGAGCAGATGCTTAAATCAAAGTGGGGTGCGGAACTTTCAGCTATGAATATCCCCGCAGATGTTTACATCAGAGCTAACCGAATCAAGACGACAAAAGAGAAACTTCAGAAACTTCTTCAAGAAGAAGAAATTGAAACTGAACCTGTTGAAGGAGTTGATGATGCTCTTAGATTGGTAACGAAAAAAAATCTTTTTATGACTGATTGTTTCGCGGATGGACTTTTCGAAATTCAGGATGCTGCAAGTCAGATGGTTTCTTCAGTGCTTGACATCAAGAAAGGTATGAGAGTGATAGATGCCTGTGCAGGTGCGGGCGGAAAGGCCCTACATATCGCTTCGTTGTTAAATAACAGCGGAAAAATAATTGCACTCGATGTTGAAGACAGGAAGCTTACTGAACTTAAGAGGCGTGCAAAGAGAAATTCAATTTCCAATATAGAGACAAGGCTTATCGATGATAATAAGGTCATCAAACGGCTAGCCAACTCTGCAGATAGATTGTTGATAGATGCTCCATGTTCCGGTTCCGGAGTCATCAGAAGAAACCCAGATGCAAAGTGGAGACTTTCACCCGAAAGAATAGCCGAGCTTGTAATTAAGCAAGGAGAGATTTTGCAGAATTATGCAAAGATGGTGAAGGTTGGCGGGATCATGGTATACGCAACTTGCAGTATTTTTGAAGATGAGAACCAGTCTCAAGTTGCGAAGTTTCTAAAAAACAATTCTTCGTTTGAACTGCTTTCAGAGCAGGTATTGCTTTCTTCCGAGACAGGTTTTGATGGGTTTTATATTGCTAAACTGAAAAGGAACGAGAGCAAAGCACAGACCGGCGATACTTCAAACAGTTAATATTGTCGTTTGATTTTGCAATCTAGACTGGATTGATTGAATCTAAATAGCCTGGTGTTAAATTAACCTGAATAAATTATAGCATCAAAACTAATACTGTTAACAGTAAAATCGGGAAAACCACACAGATTATTACTGATGCCTGAACATAGTTTAGGCCGACTATTCTAAAAAGTAGCAGAAATTTTGCTGAAAGATAAAAAAGGGAGTCGCACCTTTTTCTGAATTTTTTGAGTGGTAACAAAAACAGCACTACACCAATAATAAAGAATGATGTAAAATAATTGACTTTTAGCAATACATCTAAGAGTAAAAAATATATTAACAGAAGAAACCCATAATAAAAAATAATGTTTATTTCATTATAGGTGAGCTTTAGTGCCTTCGCCAGATTACGAAGCGAATTTTCAACAAAAACGAAGATAGTTTGCAATATTTAGTTACTTTTAGCAGTTGATAGTAAAATACAAAACAAAGATAACTATTAATAGAATTTTCCAAATAGTACGATGCAATATATTTCCGGGTAGCCTTAAAAG
Source organism: uncultured Ignavibacteriales bacterium (assembly GCA_903915485.1). GTDB lineage: Bacteria > Bacteroidota > Ignavibacteria > Ignavibacteriales > Ignavibacteriaceae > CAIYTF01. The sequence goes on from CAIWTC010000605.1 coordinate 2,727, forward strand.
TTGTAATTGTAAAAATCATTTAAGTTCCCTCCTGATTAGTCAGTTAAGATTTTCGAATTATAGTATAAAAAAGACTACTTATTGTTCTGCAATTTTGTCTATCTGCCTTTTAACAGATAAAAAAAATTAGTTGTATCCACTAATCTATTTTGCTAAATTTGCTGAGTAAACTAAATAAACAAAATACGGCATAACTAAGTCGTTATAATAAAAGTGATAAAATGCTTACTAATATTGACCTGATTATTAATAAACCCGAATTTAATGATTTTTGTAAAAAACATGAAATCATAGAATTATCTGTCTTTGGTTCAATTCTGAGGGATGACTTTAATGCTGATAGTGATATTGATTTTTTAGTTACCTTTGGAGAAAAATCTAAGCATACACTTTTTGATTCAGTAAGGATGCAAGAAGAACTTCAAACTATTCTTGGGTTGCCGGTTGATTTTGTGAGTAAAAAAGCTATCGAAAAAAGCAGTAATTATTTCAGAAAAAAAGCAATACTTGAACATACTAAGGTTATTTATGCAGCGTGAACCGGCATATCTTTTGGATATTTTGAATTCTGCTATGAAAGCCGTTGAATATGTGAATGGCAAAACACTCGACGAATTTTTGGAAGATTCTCAAAACCAAGATGCCGTAATCAGACGGATAGAAATAATTGGGGAGGCCGCCGGGCGAATCAATCAAGATTTTCAAAACCAATATCCTGAATTGCCATGGAAAGAAATGAAGGCCATGCGCAACTTATTGATTCACGAATATGATGATGTTGATGCTGAAGAAGTTTGGAAAACTGTTAAGACTGATTTACCAGAGTTAATCAGGATGTTGCAAGAGATTATCCCTTCGCTCTAAATATAAGTTTTTTTTGTTTTGAGATGGATTTTATTTACCTAATTCATATAAAACAGCATTTCCTCAATTAAATAAAATAATAATTATAAACCTTATTCTCCCCTAAATCATATAAACCTCAAAACACCCTCAAATCCTCCAATTTGTCACAAATAGGTCTATTAAATAAAAGTTAAAAAAAAGTAAAATAAAAGTTGACTTTCATAGTGAAAAACACTTAAATTTGTTGGTGGC
>CAIWTC010000606.1 GCA_903915485.1 uncultured Ignavibacteriales bacterium
CGGTAAGTGGGATTGGCTTGATGAGAATGGTGATTTAATGGAATGGCAATGGACTCCCGAGACACATGCCAATCCGCCTAATGCTTATGCAATATCCAAATATTCCCAAGAGCAGATTGCGATGAGTTTTGGAAAGAGATATGATGTTCCATCAGTTGCATTGAGATATTCAATTGTTCAGGGACCGCGACAGTCATTTTATAATGCATATAGCGGTGCGTGCAGAATTTTTAATTTATCATACTTCTTTGATAAGGCCCCGACTTTATATGAAGATGGTCAGCAGAAACGAGACTTTGTAAATATTCACGATGTTGTTGATGCCAATGTACTTGTCCTTAAGGATTCAAGAGCCAATAATCAAGTATTCTGTGTCGGCGGCGGGAAGCCCTACTCTGTAAAAGAGTTTGCTGACATAGTTGCAAAGGTTCATGGTAAAGAGCATTTAGAAGCAAAGATTCCTGGGGAGTTCAGATTAGGCGATACCAGGAATACCTGCTCAGATATAACAAAATTAAAATCAATCGGATGGGAACCAAAGCGTTCACCTGAAGTTTCGGTTCAGGAATATTTAGAATACTTAAAAGAGCAATCTGACATTGAAGATATTTTGGCATACGCCGAAAAGACAATGAAACAGTTGAATGTCGTTAGAGGCGTTAAAAAATAATGAAAGCATATTTGCTTGCTGCCGGTCTTGGTACAAGGTTAAGGCCTATAACAAATACTATTACGAAGTGCCTGGTACCGATTTGTGATAAGCCTCTGCTTAGATGGTGGATTGAATTGTTCGAACAGCACGGTGTTACAGATGTGTTGATTAATCTTCATCATTTCCCTGAACAAGTAAAAACTTTTTTAGGAAGTAACTCCGGCGGCGTGAAGTTTGAATATTATTTTGAAGAAACATTAATCGGAAGCGGCGGCACACTGCGTGAGAATAAATCATTTGTAAAAGGTGAGGATTCTTTTTGTGTGTTTTATGCAGATAATTTAACAAATCTAAATGTATCTAAATTTGTTGAATATCATAAAGAGAAGAAACAGATATTTTCAATGGCACTGTTCCGTTCGCCGAATCCTACTGCTTGCGGAATTGCATTGCTTGATGATAATGGTACAATAGTAGATTTTGAAGAAAAGCCAAAACAGCCAAAATCCAATTTAGCTAATGCGGGAGTGTATGTTGCACATCCTGATGTATTGGATTTAATTCCTAATCATGAATTAACTGATATAGGTTTTCATTTATTACCTCAGTTAGCAGGTAAAATGGCAGGTTGGGAAATGAATGATTATCTAATTGATATCGGTACGCTTGAAAATCTGCAGAAGGCCGAGTTAGAGTGGAAAGAAATTATTAATTATAAAGGTAAAGACATATGACATTCGACAAATATATTGACTACTTGGTTGAAGCAACCAAGAATGTTGATACAAAACAAATAGAAAATTTTATCGAGTTAGTAGTAAACGCATATAAAGAAGAAAAAACTATTTTTGTTATCGGTAACGGCGGTTCAGCAGCA
>CAIWTC010000607.1 GCA_903915485.1 uncultured Ignavibacteriales bacterium
AAAGCGATTCAATAAATTTTAAATTTGTCAGTGACCTCAATAACGATGGTTCAAACGACACAGTTTATTATTACCGTTCAACTTCCACAACACCCGATAAACCCGTCTACAGGAAAATAAATAGCACTACCCCAATAATCATTGGGGCATATTCACAGTTTAAATTTGGCTATTATGATTCATTGGCGAATCTTCTTTCTTATCCATCGGTCTCTACCCAAACAGGAAGGAACAGGATTCAAAGCATTGAGTTGACCTCCATAATCAGATGGCCGTCACCTAACAGTGATTCGGTATATCAAAGCGCATCATGGCGTAAATTAATTTCCCCAAGGAATCTGTAATATGGGCCGCGCAACTTTAATAATGCTTCTTGGAAGTATTATAACTTTCGGAATAGTAAACCAAAGCATCAACACAAGACTAATTAACAGTCTTCAAGCATCGGTAAACTATTATACAGATGCGCAGACCAGGAACATGAACAACAGCGCCGCTCAATTGGTCATAAGCACTATTGCCTCAAACCCGGACTACCGGACAACAAATGCAGTGTCGTTAGATTTATTCGCCGGAACCGCCTCCTACACCGTACAGGATGTCTTTTTCAACGGCGACAGTTTAATTAGAGTCACAGTCACAAGCACATTCAATAACGCTTCAAAAACTTTAACGCTTTACCTGGAAGACCCTCCGGTTGGATGAGTAGTCCCCTCTACAGTGAAGGCGACAGTTACCAGCAGAACAGACATAGCAACTTCAGGCACGCTAATTCTTGACGGAAGAGACCACGATGTTAATGGAAATTTAATTTCACCAATATCGGGAATGCCGGGAATATGGACTACAGGCAGTGTAAGCCAAAGTGGTTCCTCGAAAATCGGCGGATATGTCGGAAGCGTGGATTATCCACCCACAACAGGTTCATCAGGAACAACAACTGCAAGCGGACAGCCGGCAGGTGTAGCGGCAGCAACACCGGACCAAGCATTAGGCGGTACGGTAGGCGGTTACCCTGAGGGCACACTTAAAGCCATCGCCATAAGTGGCATCGGAGGAAGTCAGTACGCAACTAACCCCGCAGCGATAACAGTTCCTTTATCAGGAGTTACTTATGTAGAGTTACCTTCGGGTCAGGTATGGCAACCCCTGACAATACAGGGGTCAGGGATATTAATAGTCTCCAACTCCAGTCGCGATGCACAGATGAAAAACCTCAATGTCGGCACATTCCGCGGTCTGATGATTGTTGATGATTTAATTCATGTGCACTCAGATATAATCGGAGGAATTATTATCCTCACTCAGCACCCGTCAGCAGGAAACTGTCTTGGCAATGGTTCCGGAGATATAGCTTACTCAACGCAGGCAATAAAAAATGCAACAGCAGCAGCGGCACAAGCAGGCAACATCACCATCGGCGCACCACAATTCAATTTTGGTTTTGGCAAGACAAGATTATTTATTAAGTATTGGTATGAATAGGGTTTTAAGTTATTAATAAATAATGAAAAACTTTCGTAGGGGTGAATAGTTGATTGCCGCTTGGACGCAACAAGTTCATTAGAAGTGAATTTACTACACAAACACATCAGCCCAATAATAAAATTGTAAAATCATTTCATAAACAATATGATTTCGTGCCACCGAGATGCCGCATTCCACCGAGATGCCGCTCCTACGGAGCTAATGAAATCTGGTCCTGCACTTTCTGCTACCAAGATGCCGCTCCTACGGAGCTTCGAAATACCGTCGCCCAATTTCTACCAAATTCCGCGTGCTACCAAGATTCCGCTCCTATGGAGCTTAACACCACAGCATACCGTCATTGAAATTTATTATTTTGGCTATAATACCCTTACTGCCAAACAAGCTACGCAAAAACGCGCACCTAGGCAAGAAACCGTACTCATGAGAACCAATTAAGCTCCATAGGAGCGCCATCTCGGTAACCGACCATGCCCACGAAAACCAACCAAGCTCCATAGGAGCGATACCTTGGTAACCGACTATACCCACGAAAACCAACCAAACTCCGTAGGAGCGGCATCTTGCTAACTGACCATACCAACGAGAACCAACCAAGCTCCGTAGGAGCGATACCTTGGTAACCGACCATGCCCACGAAAACCAACCAAGCTCCATAGGAGCGGCATCTTGCTAACCGACCATGCCCATAAGAACCAACCAAACTCCATAGGAGCGCCATCTCGGTAACCACCATGCCCACGAGGACCAACCAAACTCCATAGGAGCGGCATCTTGGTAACCGACCATACCAACGAGAACCAACCAAGCTCCATAGGAGCGATACCTTGGTAACCGACCATGCCTACGAAAACCAACCAAGCTCCATAGGAGCGGCATCTTGCTAACCGACCAGACCAACGAGAACCAACCAAGCTCCACAGGAGCGGCATCTTGGTAACCGACCATATCCAGAAGAACCAACCAAGCTCCATAGGAGCGGCATCTTGGTAACCGACTATACCCACGAAAACCAACCAAGCTCCGTAGGAGCGGCATCTTGCTAACTGACCCCACTCAGGGAAACAAACGAAACCTATTCATCCGCCTCTTTCAAGATGTACTTCACATCAAATTCCAATTCCGCAATTTTCAAAAACTCCGTAAATTCTTCAGTAAAACTTTTCAACCGATGATGCTCTTTTTGATTATTGAGATAACTTATCACATTATTCATATGCGATTTAGAACACGAGAACACACCATATCCGTCCTGCCATTCAAATTTGAATTTGGTTTTTCTGTTTTCATTTATCCACCTTGAAGAATTTGACTTCACTTTGCTCATGAAATCAGCGATAGACTGTGTTGTATTAAACCCAACAAGGATATGTACATGGTCCGGCATCCCGCCAATACAAAGCAATTTGTGACTATTATTTTGAATGATACCGGAGATATACTTGTGAACTTCTTCCTCAATGGAATCGTCAATCAATGCCTGCCGATATTTTACCGCAATTACAAAATGTAAATGCACTTGAGAATATGTATTTGCCATATTTTTATAAATGAATTATTATTAAAGAATTTTGTTTCCTGCCACCAAGATTACGCTCCGACGGAGCTACGAAAATCTCGTTCTGCATTTTCTGCTACCGAGATTCCGCTCCTATGGAGCTACGAAAATCTCGTTCTGCATTTTCTGCTACCGAGATTCCGCTCCTATGGAGCTACGAAAATCTCGTTCTGCATTTTCTGCTACCGAGATTCCGCTCCTATGGAGCTAATGAAACCCGATACTGCATTTTCTGCTACCAAGATTACGCTCCTATGGAGCTACGAAAATCTCGTTCTGCATTTTCTGCTACCGAGATTCCGCGCCTATGGAGCTACGAAAATCTCGTTCTGCATTTTCTGCTGACTCTGCTCCGTTGAAATAAAACTTTTATTTGACTTTATATTTTAATAACTAAATCTAACTCCTGCAGAGAAGTTTCTTCCAGGCATTACATACCCGTCGTTGATTTCATATTGCCTATCTAAAATATTATTGATATTCAAAATCACATTGAACCCAAAACCTACGCTATATGAGCAAAACATATTAAGTGTAGCAAAAAACTGTTTTTTATATTTTTCAGGTTCCCACGAATGAACAGTTGAGACAGTATAATAATCACCAACATATTTTAAGTTGATTCCGGCAACTGCGTTGTCAATCCTATACAGTCCTTCTACAAAGAGAATCTGTTTTGGCATTGCGCTCAAAGATGTGTCAGCATTTAAGTATGAGTAATTCAAACTTAAATCAAGTCCGGACTTCAACTTGATTTTGCTTGTCAACTCAACCCCTCTGTTCTGCTGCGAATTCATATTTATCAATTTTGAAGTTTGTACAATCATATCTTTTACTTTGGAATAGTAGTAAGTAAACTCCATTGAATATGATTCAAATGCTGATGAAGATTTAGCCTTCCTACCATAAATAAACCCCGCCTCGTAATTTAATATGGTTTCAGGCTTTAGGTCCGGGTTAGCAGGAGCAAAGAATGGGCTAGGCGCAAACATATACAATTCCCATATTGTTGGACTTCTAAACCCCTTTGAAACGGATGTTTTTAATGTAATGTTATCGTTCATCAAGTAAGATAATCCACCCACCGGAACGGTAATATTTTTATAAGCACTATTATTTTCAATTCTCAAGCCGGCAGTGGCAATTAGTTTTGAGTAAATTGAGTAGGAAGTATGCAAGTATGCCGCTTTTTCGACTATAGACTTATCCATATTCTTCGCCTCACCCCAATTTGTTTTTCCTCCAAATTTTTTATAATCTGTTCCAATTGTAACCGTCCAATTATCAAGAATTTTTCCGGTCTCATATAATAACATACCAGTATTTTTATCAGTCGAATACCATCCATCCGATAAATCATGTGTGCCATAATTATAAAAGAGTTGCAATGCTCCTTCAACAGAAGAAAAGTTATTAGTAAGTTCTGCCGAAAACTTCCCCCTTTTGATATTTATTGAAAATTTACTGGGTTCATAGGAAGGACCCGGGTCATTTGCTTTTGTTGAAGCAAGATTATAATCTACCGATAGTTTTAGGGCATCGCTAAAATCATAATTAATTTTTGCAAAGCCATTGCTTATTTTGAAATCACTATAATCTCTAAGTCCATCGGTTTTATCTGAATTAAATGATGCGAAAACACTTACATCATTTAGTTTATATCCAATAGATAAAGATGATTTGCTTGTATTATATGCGCCTTTGGAAAAATTAACTTCCGAAATAAATCCTGTTTGGTTTTGTTTCTTTGTGATAATATTGATAACTCCTCCCATTGCATTGGTGCCATAAAGCATCGAAGCAGGTCCGCGAATAACCTCAATTCTCTCGACATCGGTTGAAACATATGAGTCAGAGATTGGATGCCCGAATATCCCCATAAACTGAGGTTGTCCGTTCAATAAAATCAGAACGCCTGTGTTGGGAGAATTTCGAACGCCCCTCATACCTATACTACCGGCACTATTAGTGCTAGCTCCAAACCCTAGAATACTTCTTTCCGTAAGAAAAACCCCCGGAATTTCATTTTGGACTACATTGAGCACATTATAATCCCCCCTCTTATTTATCTCCTCACCGCTTATCGACGATACAGTAAAGGGAATATTATTCCGCGAGTTTTCATATTTTGTTCCCGTGATGACTACTTCCTTTAGAAGCAAAGAATCCTTAACCGGCTTTAAATGCGATTGGGCATAGAAAACACAATTAAGAAGAAATAGATAGAAAAGAAATTTCTTCATTGATAATACTCTTTATTTTAGTTTTTAATTTAGATCTAGGGACTCTACAGATTTTGTAAAATCCCATGAGCTTAAAATACTATAAAAAGTTTTTTTAGGAAATGTTTTTTTGAGGTGCTTAACTTAATAACTCATATTACACAAAGTTTCAATAGTGCAAGATGTAATGTGTTATTATTGAACAATAACCCCGACTTTTAAGTCGGGGGAAAATACACACAAAATCCGGCTTTAGCCCAATGCAGAGCCTATTTGGCTGAAGCCGAGTAAATTTTTTAATTTACTCTCCGACTTAAAAGTCGGAGTTATTAAATTAGGGAATATGTTTTTGCGCAACATGAGTTAATAAGAAATGTTTTGAATTTGTATTCACAAAATTAACATGAACACAATAATCGGCGCATACCATCAAGGGCAGACTTGAATTGTCTTCTTCAACTTTGTAATATCGAACGCCTTCTTTTCAATTCTCTCAACAATTTGAGTATAAGTTTTGTCATCCATTTTAGGTGTGCGGCATAGAATCCATAAGTACTTACGGCTTTTGTGTCCGACAGCGACATAACTATAATCATCCGCAAGGTCAATAATCCAATAGTCTCCTTTGAACGGCCAAAAGAATGATACTTTCAGTTTTGAGTTGTTACTACCCTCAACTACTGTTGCCTTTCCGACAGCCTGCTCAACTTTACCATTGATGCTGTCCTTGCGGCATGTATTTGTAACTTTAACATAATCATCCTTGAGTTCATACTCGGCAGTGGTGCAATTGCACCCTTTTTGAAAACTATTCGGGAACGATGCAATTTCATACCACTTACCCATGTACCTATTAACATCAACGCTTGGAACTGTTTCAAGCGGCGGGTAACTATCTGCGCATCCAAAGAAACTTAGTAGTGTCATAAGTAAAACCA
>CAIWTC010000608.1 GCA_903915485.1 uncultured Ignavibacteriales bacterium
CCCGGACAGTTTGCTGATTCATATACAAAATTACTTCAATGGACAGATTACACAGGACCTTCCACTCATTCAGTTGCGGACTTGCAGTCAAGTCGCGGAGTACAAAGATTACATACATCTGATTTGCAGGGAAGTATGAATGTTCAGTTTAATAAATACAATTTGCTGAAATCAGGTCTTCAGGTATTTCTATATGACCTTGATGTCGACCGTATGCAGGGATTGTCTAACGCATCATCAGCACAGAAAGTTAAATTTCATAATTATCCGATTGAAGGTGCTGCCTATCTTCAGGATAAACTTGAGTTTGACGGATTTATTTCCAACATAGGTTTGCGTTTTGATTTTTACGATTTCAACACTGAGTACTATTCAAATATTTATTCGCCACTAAGGAATCCATTTACTACCGGAATTTCTGATGAGTTTAGTGCAACGCTTGCTGCACGGTCAAGAACAAAAATGTACACAAGACTTCAGCCGAGAATTGGTTTTTCATTCCCGCTTTCGGAAACTTCGGTATTCCATTTGAACTATGGGACATTTACACAGAAGCCTTCATTTGCTCAGGTATTTTATAATCAGGTTTCTCCTTATGGTGATGTTCAGTTCTTGGGAAATCCGAGACTGCGTCCGGAAAATACAAGAGCATACGACATCGGTGTAATTAATGCATTTCCTTCTGACATAAAAGTTGAGATAAGTGCTTATTACAAAGATGTGACGGATTTGATTGAAACCTCAAACTTCCTTGGTAAAGAAGGCAGAACTTATAAAACATATACCAACCGTGAATATGCAGATATCAAGGGTATGATATTGAATATGGAAAAATCACAGGGACAGTTAAGAGGTTATGTTAAGTATAACTATGAATCAGCAAAAGGTAAAAACAGCAACGATTTAGCTTCACCTGTTACATATATTGAAGGTGCCCCGACTGCCAAACTTACTTCCACTGAAGATGTTTATCTTGACTACGACAGGTCGCATAAGATGATTGCAAACTTGCAGTATATCACAAATTCGGATGATGGTTTTAGAATGTTTGATATTTATCCACTGGGTAATATGAGCATCAGTGCAACATTCAAGTTTTATTCCGGAAGACCTTATACATGGGATGCAACCGGTCAGGGTCTGCAATACAATAAGCGTACGCCTAATGAATCTGAGTTGAGAATAAAAATTCAGAAATCAATTAAGTATGGCAAGACTGGTATTCAGTTCTACCTGGAAGGTTTCAACTTACTGAACACAGTTATATATAATTATGGAAACATATTCAATAACTTAAACTCCAGCTATAATCTTACGAAGTGGGAGGCTGACCAGGGAAATATCAGAACCTATGATGAATGGGATCCTTATGTAACCGACCAGTCAATATTTGTTATCACTAATCAGCCAAGGTACTTCAGAGTTGGCGTTATCTTCAAATTTTAACTTAAGATTGAATTAATAGTATGATTAATATTTTCAAAATTGAAAGATTTATGAATCAAGCAATTAGCAAAAGAAAATTACTCTTTGTAATTCTGTCTATAATGGGATTAACGAGTGTTTCAGTTGCACAAAATTATAAAATTCACAGCCGAGGAATGCTGCATGAAACAGAGTATAGAAGCGGTGAAATCGGCAGGGCATGGATTCAAGGTTCTTTAGGTGACAAAACCACTACTCCACTTTTTGAGTGGCCTGCAAATTCAAAAACCATCGTAAATAATATTAATTACG
>CAIWTC010000609.1 GCA_903915485.1 uncultured Ignavibacteriales bacterium
AGCTTAAAGTTGAAGAAGATAAAAAAGTTTTCAGGGCATTGTATGATAGCAATCCTATGCCTATGCTGGTGATTAATAGAAAAAGCGGGGCTTTCATAAGTTGTAATTCAGCGGCTCGTCGCCTTTACGGATATAGCAGTGAGGAATTTCTTAATGTATCACCATCGGAATTATGTTCTTCTTTTGAGAGTTTTGATTTTGATCAGTCTGGAAAAGAATTTGATTCTATATTTCAAGATGGCGTAGCTCGCGAAGCAAAGAGGAAAGACGGAACACTGTTTTTTATTAATGTTTTGACTCACGAAATAATTTTTGATGCCGAAGATTCAGTTTTATTGGTTACACAGGATATTACCGAACATTTGAAGTCAGAGTTAGCACTTAAGGAAAGTGAAGCGAAGTATAAAGGTGTAGTCTCCTCGCTTAAAGAAGGACTGCTGATGAGAATGGCAGACGGTTCATTATCCGCGTGCAATAAAAGTGCGGAGAATATATTAGGATATTCTGAAGAAGAACTGTTAAGCAATTCAGAAATCAGACCATTGCTTGGCGCGATTCATCTTGATGGAAGTCCTCTTAAGGATGATGAATTCCCGACCGTTGCCGTACATAATTCAGGGGTGGCTTTAGAAAATACTGTGATGGGTGTAAAGCATCCGTCAGGGAAATTGAAGTGGCTTTCAGTAAATACAACCCCTTTATATAAAGAATCTGAGACGGTGCCCTATGCTACCGTTATTTCCTTCTTTGACATTTCGGAAAGCGTTAAGAGGGGTAAACTCTTAAAAGAAAGCGAAGATAATTTCCGCAACTTTTTTGATAACCTTGTTGATTTTGTGTTTATTCTTGATATGCGGGGTAATATACTTACTGTTAATGAAACCACGAAGATTAGATTAGGGTATACTGAAGAAGAGCTTGTAGGCAAGCATGTTTTAAGCGTTCATCCTGAGGACAGGCGGGAAGAAGCCGGTAGAATTGTAGCGCAAATGCTCGAAGGAAGCAATAGTTATTGCCCAGTGCCTTTAATAACAAAAAGCGGACAATTAATATCTGTTGAAACAAGAGTGACTCTGGGCAGGTGGAGCGGGCAGGATGTGCTTTTTGGAACAAGTAAAGATATTTCCGAACTTCGTGAATCTGAAGAAAAATTTCATGGAATCTTTGAGAATAGTCCTGTGTTAATTGCTCTCACCAGTAGAGATGGAGTGATATTGGATGCTAATGACGCATTCTTAAAAGGTTTAGGTTTTCGCAGGGAAGATGCTCTTGGGAAGACTACTACGGAACTTAATATATTTTATATTCCGGAACAGCGGACGGAAATTCTGACTTTGATGGAGGAAAACGGATTTGTAAAGAACTTTGAAGTTAATGTGCTGGATAAAGAAGGCATTGTGAGAACCGGCTTATTATGTGCTGAATTTATCTCGATACAAGGTAAGAGAGTATTATTAAGCACTATAACGGATATTACGGAATTAAAACGACTGAATTCTGAAAACAAAGAATACCGCCGCAGATTCGAATACTTTTTTAATTCTTTGGATGAAGCAGTATTTATTCTTGACATTCAGAAAGATGAGTTTGTATTTCTTAATCCTGCCGCATCGGTTACACATGAAATGCCGATTAATGTGCTTGAAAAGGGCACAGAGTTGCTCTTGAACACTGTTCACCCTGACGACCTGGAAATATTAAAATCAGCAATGGCTGAGGCATATCTAGGCAAGAAGATGACAGGCGAAGTAAGAGTTGTCTTTAGTGATGGAAGAATAAAGTGGCTGTTTTTTCGATTATGGGTGGCGATGGATGAATTAGGCCAACCCCAGTATCTTGAAGGTATCTCATCTAACATTACGGAAATGAAGTTGAGTCAACAAGCTGTTTTGGAGGCGCTTGAGCAAGAGAAGGAAGTAAGCGAAATGAAAACGATGTTTGTTGCCACTACATCTCATGAGTTTAGAACTCCTTTGGCCGGAATTTTATCGTCCATTGAAATACTGGAATCCTATTCCCATAACTGGTCAGAAGACAAGAAGGGGGCACATTATCTAAAAATAAAAGAAACAGTCAATCATATGATTAAAATGCTTAATGATATGCTGATATTAAACCGCTCAGGAGCAAACGGTGTTGCTTTCGAACCTGAGATGATTGATGTCATTAAGATGTGTTCCAACATTTTAGCAGAAGTAAACCCCAGGTGCCTGGAAAGAGATGTAAAAATACTGTTTACATCACAGCCTGATATGCCATTAATTTATCTTGACAAAAAGCTTATGCTTCAGATTATTACGAATATTTTAACAAATGCCGTTAAATATTCTAAAGCAGACTCCAAGGTGCTTTTTGACATCTGCGAGCAGGAATCATTTTTGAAAATTGAGATTACTGACTTCGGACTAGGCATGTCTGAGAAAACCTTGTCGCAAATCTACGAACCCTTTTTCCGTTCTCCCGATGTAAAGAACATTCAGGGCACAGGACTTGGTTTGCCCATAGTTAAAAATGCAGTTGATATTCATAGCGGAATAATAACATTCAACAGCAAAATAAAAGAAGGCACTAAAGTTGTTATAAAAATTCCCGTTACCCGAAAGAGGGTGAATAATTTGGCAATTTCCGGGAATGAAAGTAAATTGAATAAAGAATAAAGGATAATATGGAAAGTAAGAAAATTTTAATAATAGAAGACGATAAACTTGTCCGGGAAAATATCTTTGAAATCTTAGAGGCTGAAGGCTTTACGGTAGTTCAGGCTAAAGACGGAGTAGAGGGAATTTTTAAGGCAAAGCAAGAACTCCCTGATTTAGTTCTTAGCGATATAGCCATGCCCCATGTAGATGGATTTCAAGTAATTGAATTACTTAAAACCGATAAACTGACTGAGCGAATCCCTTTTATTTTCCTAAGTGCAAAAGCAGAACTCTCAGATTTGAAAAAAGGACTTAGGTTTGGGGCTGACGATTATTTAACAAAACCTTTTACTAAGTCTGATTTATTGAGTGCAATTGAGTTAAGACTGCATAAACACGAGCTTGTGACGAGTGAAATGAAAAACCTGCGGGAAAATATTATAAACTCCTTACCGCACGAGTTCAGGACACCATTGACCGCAATCAGCGGCTTTGCAGAAATCATCAGAACTGAGATAGATACTTTAACCAGAAAAGATATCCTTGAATTTATCACTTATATAATAGCCGGTGCAGACAGGCTTAAAGGTATCTCTGAGAACTTTATACTGCTTTCTCTACTAGAAACTATTAAAGATATCCCTGAAGAAATAGAAGAACTCCGCAACAATAATTTATCTAACATTCCAGAGATGCTGCTTAAATCCGGGACAAGCATTGCATTAAGATTGGGCCGTCACAGTGACATTGATTTTTGTGCAGGTACGGAGTCTTGTCTTTCTAGCGCTACAATCAATTGTACAAAAGCCATGAAAAGCAAGGATGCTTCGGCTTATACTGATGTTACCATTCGTATTTCATCAAATTATTTTACGAGAGTAATTGAAGAACTGATTTCTAACGCGTTGAAGTTTTCGAAAGAATCAGAAACAGTAAAAATCTGTTACTTTACAAATAACAATAACTTTGTTATTAGTATTTCTAACCCAAATTCGCTTATCTTGGATGATAAAATTCTGACTTTTGGAGCTCTCATGCAGATTAATCGTAAAAAATATGAACAGCAGGGTGTCGGCTTAGGTTTGGCGCTTGCTCAAAGAATCGTATCACTCACAGGCGGTGCGCTGGATGTAGAAACGAAGAATGGATTATTTTCGGCCACAATAATTTATCCGGTTGCTAAATGATAAGTATATTATATATTGAAGATGACCCCAATATAAGGGAGAATGTAAGTACAATACTTCTTGAAGAGGGTTATAATGCTGTCTCAGCGTCTAACGGCAAAGATGGTCTGCAGAAAATATCCGAGACTAATTTTGATTTAGTTCTCTGTGATATAATGCTGCCCGATATAGACGGGTTCAAGATTTTGCAGAAGTATCCCTTCTTTAATAAAGGGGTCCCGCCTCCGTTTATATTCCTGACTGCTCTTGACGATATTAGAAATCTGCGCCACGGTATGATGCTTGGTGCTGATGACTATTTAACAAAACCGTTTTCCCGCATTGAACTCTTAAAGGCTATAGAAATTCGTTTGGAGAAACATTCAAATTTAGTAGCTAAGATAAATAACGGTATGGAAAAAATTTCTGTCGATAACAGTTCGGAAAAAAAGACAAAGAAGGGTTCAGAAAATTCAGAAACATTCAAGTATGATGACACTTTCTTTCTCTCCACGGCAAAAAAGAGTGAGTTTATTCATATCAGGGATATCTTATATATTAAATCAGAACGCGATTATACTTCGGTGTCGCTAACCGGCGGAAGAAAAATACTCCTGAAAAAAACTTTAAAGAACTGGCTGGAAGTTCTTCCTGAAAAATATTTTATTCAGATTCACCGCTCGGTGATACTTAATATTAATTTTGTTGCAGAAGTTACCAAGTGGTTTAACTATACAAACAAAATTACCCTTAAGGGCAGCGAAGATGTGTTGTATATCAGTCAAAGATATTCAAGAAATCTGCGCTCTGATGCTTGGTAAGGCTGTTTTTATAAGCTTAACTTATGCTGCGAAATAAATAGATAATGCTCTTGTTTTTAAGTAGCTATTTCCCTAATTAAAAATGCTTCACTGCGAATCATTTGGGTGAATTTTGGTAATTTCAAAGAACTAGTTAACTAAAATTGACACAATTGATTTCGTCGACCATAATGACTTGCTCGTCGAAACTATCCTTAGCTCGTCGAATATTCAGGCAATACACAAACTAATTCCCCTATCTTTCTTTCGAAATAACATCGATTTTTCTGCCATAAAACGCTCAAAATGTTGATAATACTTCCGACACTCTCAGAAAACTTTGCGGAAGCAAATCAATGATGTTATTCCTTCTTATAATTGTTTTATTTATTATTATTGTAAGTGAGAAGAAGTCTGATGAATTACACGATATACAAAAGTGAAGCTGACTTTTATTTGGTAAAGGGAATAAAATATAAAAAATCATCAGTAAAGTTTCTTGAAAAAGGCAATGAGTATTTTATAATACTAAAATATTTTATATTCAAGAAATTCCCAATATATACCAGAAAATTGCGGTTCAATTCATTTGACAGAGCAGAATGCAAATATGAAAATTTAAAGACGACACTCCTGCAATGGGAAGATAGACTTAGATAACAATGCACGCATACAATAATAAGACAAACATAATACGATTCAATAAAAATAATTTTAACCCACTAAAATGATACTTCGTAGAGAAATGTATTCGCTTGTCGAAAAGTTCTTCCCGAATACATACTCTTGAAATAAATTGATTGCAGCATTTACTATTGTTTTTTGTTTTGGTTTTCATCAAAGTATAAAAATGAACTTTTAGTATTATAACTTTATAGCAAAAGAAATTATAACATGAATTTGGCATTAAATAGCAGACATACATACTTGAACATCGGATTATCAGTATCGGAAGAGGACGAAATACAAAGTTTGAACACCGAGTTGATTGATAAAAAGATATCGGCAGTGCTGCATGACTTACGAAGCCCTCTTCAGCCGATTTGCAGTCTGAGCGAAACGCTTGAGAGTGATTATGAGAAGTTATCAAGAAGCGAAGTTAATGATATAATTCATTCACTGCACAGCGGCATTAAAACTTTCTCTAACATGATGGATGAGCTTTTGAAGTGGATGAATCACGAACAAAAGGAGATAACATTCAATCCTGCGTCTGTAAACTTAAGCGATGCGGTTGATGCGGCAATTGTAAGCCAGAAATTATATCTTTCACAAAAGCATATCAATATCATAAACAATATTGATGCTTCAATTCAGATATATGCGGATAATCAGATGCTGAATTCAATTATGAATAATCTTATTTCCAATGCAGTCAAGTTTTCCTTCAGGGAAGGTACTGTTGAGGTTAATGCCTTGGCCGGTGATAGTTATGTCGAAGTATCGGTTACGGATTCTGGACTTGGAATACCGGACGCAATACGGAAAAAACTATTCGAGTCAAATGGGCATATAACAGGGCAGGGAACAGTGAAGGAAAAGAAATACTCCACCGGACTGAAACTATGCAGGGATTATGTAGAGAGACATACCGGAGAAATTAAAGTCGAGAGTAAATTGGATGAGGGAAGCAGATTCAGTTTCACAATGCCGAACTTCTCTTCAGATGATATTGTGTTCATGTAAGAAACTATACCTGAGCAAAAGCGTTGATAGATAATTAATATTATAAAAGTTTAAAGGGAATAATAAATATATAAAAGAGTTTGCCCTTAACTAGTGAAAGCAAACTAAGGGTAAAGCAGATTCAACTCCACTTTTTCCGTCTGACCAGTGGCCGCTGGATAGGAAGATGTGGAGTCTGGATCTGAATTAGAGCAGAACCCGCCCAAACAAATCTAAAAAACTTCAATTAAAGTCAACGAGAAGCAACTACTTATTACATCATTCGTCGACAAAATTCTTAGCTTACACACTAAAATAGTTCGTTAGTAGAATTACTGATGCGCAAACTGCATATTTTATTTATTATATACCCGAATTTCACAGTTACTCGCTATGAAAAGCCAGTGAGCAAAACCCAGATGTATATTGCGGTTATATGAATTTATTATCTGCGATATACATTGTTCCTGGTGCTTATATACTGTGTGCTTAGATAATTAATTTTGTAATACTTAATAATTGCTGCAAAGCAATAATTTGATAAACTGATGAATGAAAGGAATAGGAAGGAATAACACATGTACTATCGCATCTATCGCAACAAGAATAAAGTTAGCGTGCATAAGGGGGTAAGATATGAAAAGGCATCAGTGAAAATAGTAGAATCTAATGA
>CAIWTC010000610.1 GCA_903915485.1 uncultured Ignavibacteriales bacterium
CACCTCTATGGGTTGAACTGAATTCATAAGGTCGCCAAGCATATCCCCAATTACTTGACCAAAATCCACCCTCAAAGAAGGCAGAACACCTTCGACCTGTGTTCTTATTTCATCAGATACTTCATCAGTCGTTCGGCTTCGCTTCTTTTTCAACTGAATAAGATAATCACCCCTGTTTGCCTCAGTGATGAAGAACCCCATCTGTGTTCCGGTTCTTCTGGAATAACTTTGCACTTCAGGTGTCTTTAGCAGAATCTCATCAACTATCTTCAGCATTCTGTCAGTCTCTTCCAGCGATGTTCCCGGCGGACTATCAAAATCCAAAACAATTGAACCTTCATCCATCTCAGGCAAGAACCCCGAATGCAGTCTTGGAATAATAAGCATGGTCCCAATAATCAATAACAGGACAAACGCTGCGGATAAGTAAGAACGCTTCAGGAAAAAATGAACCCATTCCCGATGTGGTGTTTCTTTAGATTTAGTATCAGTCAAGGTATTGTTCTTCGACAACAATAGATACACAACAGGCAGACATATCCATGTTACAAAAAACGAACATGCAAGAATTACAATTAGAGAATTTGTTAGCACTTTGAAATAAGCACCTGCCACACCGCCCATGATTACAAACGGAAGAAAGATTACTATCGTACTAAGAGACGAACCGAGCATTGCCGGGAATAAATATTTAATTGCTTTTGCGACAAGTGTTTTACTGTTTTCTTCGGGGTGTTCTTCGTGCGTTCTGTGAATCTGCTCAACTACAACTATTGCATCATCAATAATTAATCCTATCGCTGCAGCAATTGCACCTATTGTCATTATATTGAATGTGTAGCCGAACCAATAAATAAATATTAACGATAAACCCAATATCACCGGAATGGTGACCAGTATTACGCTGCTGGCTTTTAATGAGCGGAGAAAAATCACAGCAACAACCAAAGCAAGCAGGAGACCAATCCACAATACATCCTTTAAACTTTTTATTGAATCATCTACAAAATCAGCTTGATTGTAATATGGCTTCAGTTCAACATTTTTCGGCAGACTCTTTTTAATTTCAGCAAGCTGTGCATTAACGCCTTTGACAACTTCTATTAAATTTGCGCCCGGCTGCTTGAGAACTGCAATCAGCGGAACATCTTTTCCGTTAGCATTTATGCGGACATAATCCCTTTTCTCTGCAATCTTAATCTCTGCGATATCTCTCAGAAAAACTTTTGCTTTGTTATTATCAATCAATGGAGTGTTTTCAAGTTCAGTCCTTGTATTGATTGAAGCATCTGTTAAAGTCAGGTAAAGTCTGTTGTAACTGACGACATATCCGTTTGATTCAATGAAGTTTAACTTACTTAAAATATCAGCCACATTCTGCGGGGTGATTCTGAGATAACTTAGTTTTGCAGGGTCTAATATTATTTGATATTCTTTTACCTTACCGCCAATTACCGCAACCTCTGAAACACCTTCAACTCTTGAAAGGAACGGCTTGACCGTATATTCAGCAAGTTGTCTAAGTTCAATTGAACTTTTGTCTTTTCCCTCAACAGAAAATCCCATAACGGGTAGTATTGATGGATTCATTTTTTCAATAGTAATGTTTATCCCGGCGGGAAGATTTTGCTTTATCGAATTTATCTGCGCTTCTATACGCTGCTTGCCTAAATCGATATCACTTCCCCAATTAAGGAAAGCAGATATTTCGCAACTTCCCCTACTTGTAGTGCTTCTTACAATATTTAATTCTTCAACTTTTTTGATAGCATTTTCAATCGGCACAGTAACAGTCACCATCATCTTATCGACAGGCTGCTCACCGTTATCTGCTATTATCTTAATCTTGGGAAAAGTTGTATCAGGGAATAAGCCCGTTTTAATTTTCACCAGCGAATAAACTCCGCCGAGCAGTATCATTACTATTACTGCTGCAATTGGGCTTTTATATTTTACAAAGAAATTATCCAAGACGGTCAGTCCCCAATTTTGACACTTGCCGTGTCGCTTAACCCGAATGCACCTTCACCAATTATCCTGTCTTCTTTTGTAAATACAGGTTTTAGTATCTGCACTGACTCACCGTTCTCAATTCCCTTTTGTATTTCAACTTTAATTGCCGTCGAATCATTCAGCAATTTCATCACCCAATATTTTGATTGCGTTTCATCAGTCATAATAGACGATTTTGGAATTATCAGTGCATTGTTAACTGTCTGAGTCGGTATTTTCACAATCACATTAAGGCTTTCGGGTAGCGCTATTCCTTTTGTAAGATTAACAATATAAGATTGTGTTTGTGAAGTAGCATCAACACTCGGAAGCGCCTTGCTTATTACTCCGTCAATAATTTTTTTATCAGGAAGCTGTATTTTACATCCCCCGCCCGAATGAATGTTTGCAGTATTTTGAAATGGAACACTCATAATAAGTGCAAGGGAATTTACATTTGATATTTCAGCGACTTGCTCACCCTCCGCAACGTAATCGCCGGTATTATGATTTTGAGTTGTCAGTATACCGTCAGTATTTGCCTTAAGCGTTACAATTCCTTTAATGGTCTTATTGTTAATATCAACATTTGCACCACTGTTAGCATACGATTCTTTCGTCTGAATCTGAACTATTTCATCTCCAGGCTTGACTGCATCTCCGATTTTCTTGAAACTCTTTAGAACAAATCCCTGAAATGTTGCACGGACAACTTCTCTTTTTTGAAATACAGTAGTTGCGTTAACTTCCAAATATTCAACTAAATTTCCTGTGGACGGATTCACAACTTTCACTGAAACCTTTAGCATTTCTTCTGCGGGTGCTTCTTCAGTTTTCTTTGTGCAGGAACTCAACACAGATGTAATTACAATACCGATTGCAATGAGCGTTAGTTTACTATTTAGTTTATTTAATTTCATTCTACCAATTCCAATAATTGTAATTGTTGATTTCTACCTGATAATTTATCCCCGTAGTAATTTCATTTTTCCTGAGCTCAAAATAATTCTTGAAAAGCGTTAAATACTCTATCATCGATATCGAACCCTTCTCAAGTTCTTTTTGATTCAGCAGAATAACATTATTGTATTCCTCAATTTGCTTCTGCTCTGATTTAAGCATTTTTCCAAGTGATTTGATTTTTTCTAATCCATTCTGCTTCTGAACAAAAATATTCTTTAGTAGAATATCCCTACTTTGCGAAATTGTTTTCTGCGAGATAGCACTCTGCTGACGGGTTATGTCTTTCTGGTTTCCATCAAACAGCGGCATAGTAAAATTAAGTCCCGCACTGATTCCAAGCCTGCGCTGAAGATTGTTTAATTCAATTGCATTCAAACCTGCATTAGCAACCACACTTACCTGCGGCATATACTTAGTCTCAAACAGTTCCTGCGATGCAGAAATCAAAGAACTGTCCACGGGGAACCTTGAAACAAATTTGGAATCACCGCTTGGAGCAGTAGTTTGCAATTTGATTTCTTCAAGAATAACACCGGCAGTATCTTGTATTCCGCAAAGTGAATTAAGAGCAAGTAATTCATTTTTGTAACTCTGCCAACTCTCATCGACCGCAGCAATATTACTGCTGACTTCAATCTTAAGCAATAAATAATCCTGCGCCTTCATGAACCCATTCTCAAGAAGTTTTCCCGATATATTTAACTGTTCCTGTATATTCCCAAGATACTCAGATGACAGTTTATACAATAAATAATTCCTCACACAGCTCAAGTATTGCTCAGTTACTGTTTTAACAACATTATGCTCTTCAAGTTGAATACTGTTTGAAAGGTTTAAATTCGTAAGTTCATTTTTCTTTTTATAAACATCAAGCACACCTGAGTTAAATAAATTCTTGCCAAAATTAATCTGCGCGGAATACAA
>CAIWTC010000611.1 GCA_903915485.1 uncultured Ignavibacteriales bacterium
AGTTTCCGGAAATTCTTATCAACCTTAGATGGTGACATATTTTTGCATACATGCAAAGTGATTATTGAAAATATCAAGGATATAACAATGCCAATTAAAGGCGCTAAAAAAATGAATGCAACTATCTTAATTACTGCATCATAAAATATAACATGCCAACCTGCTTTTGCGATAGCCGCTCCAACAAACCCGCCCACTAAAGTGTGGGATGAACTTGAAGGAATACCCCGCCACCATGTAAAGAGATTCCATATAATAGCCGCAACCAAGGCCGCACCTATTACTGTCAAATCAACAACTTCAGTGTGGACTAATCCTTTTCCAATTGTCTTCGCAACATGAAGGCCAAGAATTAGAAAGGCGACAAAATTAAAAAATGCAGCCCATACTACTGCCTGACGGGGAGATAACACTCTTGTAGATACAACAGTTGCAATTGAATTTGCGGCATCATGAAATCCATTTATATAATCAAAGATTAATGCCAGTAATACAATTACAATTAAAGTTAATAAATTTAAATCCATATTAATCGATTTGGTCTGTTTTGTTCAGGAATAATTTAATGATAAAATCGCAATTACGAATTCTTAATCAGGACCTGAAGGATAATATTTGCTGTTGACTGACATTTATCAGCAGCACCCTCAAGCATGTCTAAAACTTCTTTCTTCTTAAAAATTACCAGCGGGTCTTTTTCTTCCGTAAAAAGTTTTTTGATTGATGCACGGTAAACTGTATCTGCTTCTGTTTCCAAATCCTTCACAGCCTTGCATTCGTTGATTTGCGCACCTGGGTTCTTGAGGTCCTGCAACGCCACTTCAAGTTCTTTAGTCTGAAGAACAATGATAGCTGCCAATTTTTCTGAACCTTCTACTGTTTCAGAGAGGTTGTACATTTCAACGCGGGCACAAACACCCAATAGAATATCAGCGATGTCATCTATTTTTTTAATCAGAGCAAAAATATCTTCCCTGTCCAATGGGGTTATGAAATTTTTATTGAGTCTTTTTACTACCCTTGACCATATTTCATCACAACGACGCTCAAGCGGTTTTAGTTTAAGATAAATGTTGGGGTCATATTCCGGTGCAGCAAAAAAAGCATGAGTTATTCTTGCCATTTCCTGTATATGAGATATAATATCCTTAAAATCTTCGAAGTATTTTTCTTCTTTGGGCAGAAGTCTGTTAAACATAATTATATATCCGATTAATTTTTTGATAGTGAATTAGAAATATATCAAAAAATCCCGAATTATTTTTGTAAATCTCACCCTCGACTGAAAAGAATCTCACATTCCCGCTATAAAATCGCCC
Source organism: uncultured Ignavibacteriales bacterium (assembly GCA_903915485.1). GTDB lineage: Bacteria > Bacteroidota > Ignavibacteria > Ignavibacteriales > Ignavibacteriaceae > CAIYTF01. The sequence continues at coordinate 1,320 of CAIWTC010000611.1, forward strand.
TGTTATTTTGGGTAATTTCTGAATCATATTTTTATTTTGGATTTTCTGCAAATACTGAGGATTTCACTCCTATTTTGCCAAAATATGCCCATTTTATGGCTATTTTTTTAGATTCAACCTCCTCCCAAATTTGACTAAAATAGAGCAATAATTAGCTATTATTGCCAAATAACGGCCACATTCTGACCATTTTTGCCAAATTATGCCATTTTTGCTTAACCCAAATTATCGAATACAAACCGACTAAAAATCGTTGAGCATTCAAATTTATGTTTACAAAAATCACTCGAAATTTCTTATATTCACCCATTAAATTATTTTTATGTAAAAAATTGAAAGGTGATTATCATTAAAAGCGCTCAAATTGCGTTAGGCAATTGCTGTTCTACTATGTAGAATAGAGGAAAGTCCGAACTCCACAGAACATGGTGCCGGGTAACACCCGGGAGCTAAACCGGTAACAGTTTAGCTATGGAAAGTGCAACAGAAAGATACCGCCCCGAAAACTTTCGGGGTAAGGGTGAAATAGCCGGGTAAGAGCCGGCTGATGTCGTTAGCAATAACGCGTCCGGTAAACCCCGCCAGGAGCAAGATCAAGCAGAAAGTTGTCCTCCATTTATGGAGGGCGAGGGCTGTTCGTCCATATAACTTTCGGGTAGATCGCTCGAGCCGTCAGGTAACTGCCGGCCTAGATAAATAATTGCCATCCTTATTTTGGCTATTGCTGCCATTATAGGACTACAGAATTCGGCTTATTGCGCGATTTTCAGCGCTTTATTATATGTTAATCAATGATTATGATAACAAAGAAGTGGGTACTAAAACAACTTCTTGATGACGTAGAGGTAGCGCCGCTTGCAGATTCACTTAATGTGACTGATGCAATTGCGCGCATCCTTGTTCTTCGAGGGATAACTACATTCACACAGGCTAAAGATTTTTTCCGCCCTTCTCTTGACTGCCTGCACGACCCTTTTTTAATGAGCGGAATGAACGCTGCTACTCAGCGACTTATAAAAGCTGTTACAGAAAATCACAAGATTTTAATTTATGGTGACTACGATGTAGACGGCGCATGCTCAACTGCATTGATGTATATGTTCCTCAAAGACCTCGATGCCAATGTTGATTTTTATATTCCTAAAAGACTTGAAGAAGGTTACGGCGTCTCCGTTGCAGGGATAGAATACGCAAAACAAATCGGCACAGAACTACTCATCTCGGTAGATTGCGGAATCACTGCTATCTCCGAAATAGGTTATGCAAGTGAGGCGGGGATTGATGTTATCATCTGCGACCATCACCAACCTAAAGAAGTTCTCCCAAAAGCATTTGCAATTCTTGACCCGTTAGTTCCCGGTGACGAATATCCGTTCAAGTATTTGTCAGGGGCAGGTGTCGCTTTCAAACTTGCACAAGGTGTTGCCGAAAGAATTGGAAAGAATAATCTTCCGTTCAAATATTTAGATTTAGTTGCGATGGCAGGTGCTGCAGACATCGTTCCTTTGGTTGATGAAAACAGAATCTTAGTCCGCGAAGGACTGCTCGCTATTAATGAAAAGCCCCGTGCGGGAGTAAAGGCATTGATTCAGTCAAGCAAACTTGAACCCGGAACACTAACATCCGGACAAATTGTTTTTACATTAGCACCTCGTATTAATGCGGTCGGCAGACTTGGTGATGCTAAAACTGCTGTCGAACTGCTTATAGAAACCGATGATAAGAAAGCAGTTCAAATTGCTCGCGAACTTGAAAGCGATAATACAAAACGCAAACTTATTGATGAAGACACTCTCAACAAGGCACTCAGTTACATAGAGAATCATCCGCAATTTAAAGAAGATAAAGTAATTGTACTTCACGATAATGACTGGCATCCGGGTGTTATTGGAATTGTTGCTTCGCGAATCGTTGAAAAATTTTATAAACCGACAATTATGCTTACGACTATCGACGGTATAGCAAAGGGTTCCGCAAGAAGTATTGTTAATTTCAATATTTACGGTGCGCTTCAGCAGTGCGAAGATTTACTAATTCACTTCGGCGGACATGAAGCAGCGGCAGGACTTGCAATTCCTGTTGACAAAATAGAAGAGTTCAGAACCCGCTTAAACACTGTAGTTGATGCACAGATGGATGAGAAAACTTCCTTGCCGACAATTGAAATTGATGCGATGCTTAAACTCAGCGACATCACTCCAAAGTTTATCAGAGTCATCGAACAGTTCTCACCTTTTGGTCCGGGAAATATGCGTCCATTATTTTGGTCAACAGATGCATTCCTTTCAGGCAGTGCAAGAGCAGTCGGAATTAAAGGAAAACATTTGCAGTTATCAATCCGGCAATTGGGTTGCGATAAGGCTTTTGATGCTGTTGCATTTGATTACGGTCCGCTGGCAGAAGAATTAAACGGCGGTCACACACACTTTGATATGGTATTTGGAATAGAGCAAAAGATTCGCGACGGAAAGCTTTATGCTCAACTTAGAATTAAAGATATGCAACTTAAATAGTTTTTAGGAGTTATATATGTCAGGTCACTCAAAATGGGCAACCATTAAACGCAAAAAAGCTGTTACCGATGGTAGACGCGGAAGAATGTTCACCAGATTAATTAAAGAAATTACAATCTCAGCGCGTATCGGCGGCGGCGACCCTGCCGGCAATCCCCGCTTGCGTCTTGCAATAGACAACGCAAAAGTGCTGAACATGCCTTCAGAAAATATTGAACGCGCAATTAAAAAAGCAACGGGCGAACTTGAAGGGGTAACTTACAGTGAGTTACTCTATGAAGCATACGCTCCTGCAGGAATTGCAATAATAATAGAAATTGCTACCGACAATAAAAACCGTACAGCAGCAGAAATGAGACATGTCTTCTCTAAGAACGGCGGCTCAATGGCAGAAAGCGGTTCCGTGCTTTGGATGTTCGACCGCAAAGGAATTATAACTTTGCAGTCAGAAGGCAAATCCGAAGATGACATGATGGAAGTATTGCTTGAAATCGGCGCAGATGATTTGCAGACAGAAGAAGATATGTTTATTATCCAAACTTCAGTTGAAAATTTTGAAACGGTTAGAAAAGAACTTGTTGCACAAAATTTCAAAGTTGACAACGCATCACTTCAATGGGTTCCGAAAAACCTTGTCGCTGTAACAGGCGAAGACGCACAAAAAGTTGCAAAGGTAATTGATGTTTTGGAAGACAACGATGATGTTCAGAATGTTTACCACAACGGCGACATCGACCCATCTGCATTAGTATAGTTATGAATTTATCTTTTGTAGGGCTATTCTCTGAATCGCCCACAACTCATCATTATACTAGTCTACCTTCACCAAACTCTTTCTCCATTGGACATTGCAGAGCTTCGTCTTACAATGAAAATATAATCGCATGATAATTCTAGGCATTGACCCCGGCACCATTAAATGCGGATATGGTTTCATATCTTTTGACAAAAATGTAATCAAACGCATTGATTCAGGAACATTCTACCTGCAGTCACTCAAGTCAATGCCGGAAAAACTTGAAAAAATTTACGATGAACTTTCCATACTGATAAAGAAACATAAAGCAGATGAACTTTCAATTGAAACTGCCTTCTACGGAAAGAACATTCAATCAGCATTAAAGATAGGACTGGCACGCGGGGCAGCGATTCTTTCTGCCAGACACTCCAAGTTAAACATCTCAGAATACTCACCAAGAGAAATTAAAAAAGCAGTAACCGGAAATGGCGCTGCATCAAAAGAGCAGGTTCTTTACATGGTACAGACACTGCTTAATCAAAAGACAACAAAATTTCTTCCCGATGAATCAGATGCACTTGCAATTGCA
>CAIWTC010000612.1 GCA_903915485.1 uncultured Ignavibacteriales bacterium
TTATAGGACTTCCTGAGTTTCCACCGATAATATCAGCAGTCGATACAAAATCCATAGGAGTATTCAACTTAAATTCAGGAGGAGGATTCTGCCAGCGTTTTGGAAGGCTCCAAGGGAACTTACCGCCGTTCGAATAGTACCTGTCATATAAACCGTAAAATGTTGTAACTGTAGGGGCAGTTGTTCCGTTATAATCATAACCTTTAACAACGCCGTCAGCAATTCTCAATGTGAAAGTAGCATCAGGTGGAATTTTTGTCCCATACACTTCATAAATTGCCCTGCCTAACTGCTGTGAGTAATCACCATCTTTGTCAGCAAGAACCTTAATTTGGTCAGCAAAGTCTTTTGATTTTTCTGAAGTCATCAAAGAATATGAAATCAAAGCATCAGCGCTGTTAAGGATTGCATCAGGACCCTGTGCAACTAATTTTTCAACTCTTTCTTTGCTTGTTACAGGTGAATTTGCAATCACTTTTGCAGCAGCATCTTTAGAGTTTAAGTTACCATGAGTGAAATTCATAACTAATTGGTTGTCAGCGCCCAACAAAGTTGAAAGCATATCAATAACAAGTACTAAGCCTTTATTTGACATACTCTCGTCAAATTTTTCAGGGAAGATACTAGCTTTTGTTTTTTCAATATTTGCAGTTGTATATTTTGATGAACGATCTGCTTCAGGAAGTTTCATCTGCTTAGCGTACTCAACCAAATTTTTGGCAACTGTTAAATACTGTGATGAATTCATTCTGCCCATGTTATAAGCAGAGTTCTGCCATGCAATTTTTTTCATATCAGCACGAACTGTTTCAATCTTTGACCATAACTCGCCATAAGTAGCTTTAAGTTTTGGATTATTCATTACAGCAGTTTTGAATGAATTTTCAAAATCAATTTTCTTCTGCATAAGTACTTGGTCTCTTAATCCGCCAAGAATTCCGCTATATGCTTTCTGTGAGTTAGCCATGCCGAATAACTGATCCTGCAATTCATCTTTTTTGTCAGCAGATGCTTCTGCAACTAACTGCGCATAAATATTAACCATGCCGTTCAAAAACATCATAGTAACAGGATACGATACATCTCTTGCATATTCTAACTGAGAAACAGTCCACAAGCGGTTTGTTCTACCCGGGTTACCTACAACGAATACAGGTTCGCCTTCAGCAGCGCCTTTTTCACTCCATTTATAGAAGTTGTCAGTTTTCAAAGCGTTGCCGCTTTCATCATAAGCTCTGAAGAAAGAGCAATCAAAATCATAACGGGGATATGTGAAGTTGTCAGGATCGCCGCCGAAGAAACCCATCTGAGTTTCAGGAGCAAATACTAACCGGATATCATTATATCTTTTGTATCCGTACAAAGAATATTTACCGCCGTTGAAAAATTTAACTACTGACCATTCCAAACCTGTTTCTGCTTTATATTTTTTTTCAATTTCAGTTTTGATTGAGTCATAGTTTTTCATTTTTTCTTTTTCGGTAGCACCTTTGTCCATAGTTGTCTGTATTTCAGATGTTACATCTTTAATCTGGACTAACTGGTCAACAAATAATCCCGGTACTTTTCTTTCAGTATCGAATGTTGGAGACATAAATCCGTCCTCATGCAAATCTTCGCCTTCTTTTTGGACTTTCGTTACGCTCTCTCTTGCGCAGTGATGATTTGTCATAATAAGACCATCGCCTGATACAAATGAAGCGGAGCAATAAGTCGCAAATCTTAACGCTGATTTCCTGACATTCTCAAGCCATTCATCACTTGCATTAAAACCATATTCCTGCTTGAAGAATTCGGTTGGAGGAAAA
>CAIWTC010000613.1 GCA_903915485.1 uncultured Ignavibacteriales bacterium
AGATAACTTACATAACTTCCTTCATCAACAATTATAAGTGTGCGTTCAAACTGCCCTGTCTTGGCAGCGTTGATTCTGAAATATGTCGAAAGTTCCATCGGGCAGCGGATGCCTTTAGGAACATAAACGAAGGAACCATCTGTAAAAACTGCGGAGTTCAAAGCGGAATAAAAATTATCTGTATAAGGAACCACTGAGCCGATGTACTTCTTCACTAAATCAGGATACTCTTTAAGCGCTTCGCTGATTGGACAGAATATAATTCCCATTTCTTTAAGTTTGGACTTAAATGTTGTTGCTACAGAAACACTGTCAAAAACTGCATCTACAGCAACACCGGCAAAAATCTTTTGCTCTTCCAAAGGAATGCCGAGTTTGTTGAAAGTTTTGATTAACTCAGGGTCAACCTCATCCATGCTGTTAAGTTTCTTCTGAGGCTTTGGTGCCGAGTAGTAAATAATTTCCTGAAAATCAATTTTGGGATATTTAACATTCGGCCACTTAGGTTCTTTCATTGTAAGCCAGTGACGGTATGCTTTCAGTCTCCACTCAAGCATCCACTCAGGTTCTTCTTTTTTTGCTGAGATTATCCTGATGACATCTTCACTCAAACCCATTGGAATGCTGTCTGATTCAATATCAGTAACAAAACCGTATTTATATTCTTGATTAGTGAACTGCTCTATCTGTTCAGTCTCAGCAGTGCTCATTTATGTCCTTTTTGTACAATTTTAATTCTTTCATAGTCTAAATTACATAATCTATACAAAAAAGTCAAGATTAAAGTTCCATTAAAATTGCAATTATTTTTACATGATTTAAAAACCTGCCACATAACCAAATTTACCCATAAGCTGTCATTCCCGAATCCTGACTAAATATCATTTTATTATCTGGGCTGGGAATGACAAACTTCAGTAGGGGCTGAAGATTTTCAACCCCTACATCATCACAATCTTTAACCCCAACCATGGACATAATTTCAACTCAACCACCTCAAATTCACTCTTTTTCAAAAACCTATCGCATAACTCCTTATTTTTCCTTAATTTTGTCTTTTAATTTTCATTAAGTAAGAATACTATAACTATGACTTCACAGGAAATCAGACAACAATTTTTAGATTTTTTTAAGAGCAAGAACCATAAGATAATTTCAGGTGCGCCGGTCGTCCCTTTTGATGACCCGACCTTAATGTTCACCAATGCGGGAATGAATCAGTTCAAAGATGTATTCCTCGGCACAGGAAAACGCGACTATACCCGTGCGGCAGATACACAAAAATGCATCCGCGTTTCCGGTAAGCATAACGATTTGGAAGAAGTCGGACACGATACTTACCACCACACTTTTTTCGAAATGCTCGGCAACTGGTCCTTTGGCGACTATTACAAAACCGAAGCAATAGAATGGGCTTGGGAACTTCTGACTGATGTCTGGAAACTTCCCAAAGAAAGACTCTACGTAACCGTTTACCGCACTGACCATGAAGCATATGAAATTTGGAAAACCAAAACCGACATCAACCCCGCACACATTCTTTACTTTGATGAGAAGGATAACTTTTGGGAAATGGGCGAAACAGGTCCCTGCGGTCCTTGTACTGAAGTGCATATCAATTTAACTGATGATTATGACAATCCTAAATATGTAAATGCAGGACTTCCCGAGTGTATCGAAATCTGGAACCTTGTGTTCATTCAATATAACAGAGATGCTAAAGGTGTGCTCACTGACCTCCCTTCCAAGCATGTTGATACAGGAATGGGATTCGAGAGAGTCTGCGCAGTTATGCAGAACAAACCTTCAAACTATGATACCGATGTATTCATGCCAATCATTGATGAGATTGCACGAATTTCAAAGATGCCGTATGAAGGCGACGACAATAAAATTTCTATGCGCGTAATTGCTGACCATATCCGCACACTATCTTTCGCAATTGCTGATGGTGTTGCACCGGGCAATGAAGGCAGAGGTTATGTTCTCAGAAGAATCCTGCGCCGTGCTGCACGATATGGCAGAAAGTTAAACTTAAAAGAACCGTTCCTCTATACATTAGTCGATATTCTTGTAAAGAACATGGGCAGCGTATTTCCTGAGATAGCAGAGAAGCAGGAACTGGTAAAAAAGATTATTCACGCTGAAGAAGACAGTTTTAACCGCACTCTTGATAGAGGCATTGAACTATTTGAAGACATCTCAGAATCATTGAAGAAAACCGGCGGCAAAGTAGTTTCAGGCGAAGCAGCATTCAAACTATATGATACTTTCGGATTTCCTTTGGACCTTACTCAAGTGATGGCAAAGGAAAGCGGATTAACTATTGATGAAGACTCATTCAACAAACTGATGACTCAACAGAAAACCCGCGCACGCGAAGCAACAAAAGAAAAGATTTCTTCACTCAACATTCAAGTTTCAAATCTTGATACACTTTTGAAAGACAGTCAGGTCGCAACCGAGTTTACCGGATATACCGAATTAGCAACTCCTGCAAAAATCACAAATGTAAAACAAGACGGTGATTTGAACTTGGTAGTTTTAGACCGCACCCCTTTCTATACTGAATCAGGCGGACAGGCAGATGACTTGGGTGTACTGACTTCGGATTCCGAAAGTCACGAAGTACTTGACCTTGCGAAAGTAAATAACTCAATCGTTCACATTCTTAATGCAAAAGATTCAGCATCACTTGCTATCGGCAGAACCGTAATGGCGAAGGTTGATACCAAACACCGTTGGGACATCATGCGCAACCACTCCGCAACACACTTCCTGCACACCGCACTCCGGAAAATTTTGGGTACGCATGTTCAGCAGGCAGGTTCTTCGGTAAATGCTGACAGACTCCGTTTCGATTTCAGTCACTTCTCAAAACTTTCTGACAGCGAATTGCATGACATCGAGTCATTTGTAAATGATGAACTCCGCAACAATCACCCGCTCTACCATCACTTGGCAATTCCTTTTGATGAAGCTAAAAAGATGGGTGCGTTAATGTTCTTCGGTGATAAATACGGCGACAAAGTCAATGTAGTTCAGTTCGGAAATCTATCAATGGAATTCTGCGGTGGAACACATGTGCACAATTCGTCTGAAATTGGTTTGCTGAAAATTGTCAGTGAGTCCTCAATCTCAAGTGGAGTAAGAAGAATCGAAGCAGTAACCGGATTCGGTGTAGAGAAATTTATTAATTCGCAAATTGAAAAAGTTAAATCAGCAAACGATGAATTAGCCGCATTGACTGAACAGAAAAAGAAACTTGAAAAGTCACTCAACGAATTGCTGTTCAAAGATAAACTTGGTGCATTGGATAAAATTGCATCTGACTTAAAAACTGTGTCAAACATTAGTTATGTTTCCGGAAAAGTAAGCGCATCCTCCGCAGATGAAATGAAATCATTCGGCGATGAACTCCGCAATAAAATCAAATCAGGCGTAGGCGTATTAATTTCTGAAATAGACGGCAAAGTAGGATTAGTCTGCGTAGTATCAGATGATTTAATTAAAGAAAGAAAACTTAACGCAGGAAAAATTGTCGGTGACCTTGCAAAACTCCTCAACGGCGGCGGCGGCGGAAAACCTCACCTCGCAACAGCAGGTGCCAAAGATGTAACCAAGATTGATTTCGCACTTGGTGAAGTTGCAAAAGTGATAGAGAAGTATTTGAATGTGTGAATATGTTAACACATAACTTCTAAGACTTAAAACAGTTAATCATTTTTCGAAGCAAAGCCCTCGCCTATTCAGCGAGGGCTTTTAATTTGCTTCAATTTGCGCAAACTATTTTTCGTACGTAATCAGAACCTTATGAGGTTTTTGATTACAATATTCAATCTTTCCGTTTGTTGTCACATAAATATTTTCAGAGTCATAAAGATAAATCGCATCCTGATGAATCCGAAGAAAGTTCATAATTTGAACAGCTGAGTGAACAAGGGAACGCTGCTAATAGTATTAACCGAGTTGATGGAGAAAGAAAATATATGTTTATACGCAAGCATTCCACTTCAAAAAGCGGATAACCGCTTGAATACATAACAGGACATACCTTTCATGAATAATCAACTACCCATTCAAGAAAAACTTCTCTGCATATATAAATCTCATGCGGATTAACGAACCAATCAGAATCATGACCAAAGGCTCTACACAAAACCTAAACATGGAAGTCATAGCCAAACACA